>NZ_JBSSDE010000017.1:0-58758 GCF_054060435.1 Thermostichus sp. MS-CIW-34
GCGGGATACCGCCATTCTGTTTGGAAACAAACAGAATGCTATCGCTGCATAGTTGAACAGTGATGTTCAGCAGTGTTCAGCGTAAATGTATCAGGACGGCAGGCCAGAACTCAGCCAAAAGAGCACCCAGGGAGCTGCGGAAAGGAGGGGAATGAAGCGGATCCCACCCTGGGGATCCCCTTGAAGACAAGTGCTCCGCACCGCTGTCGCAACTGAGGATGGCAGGGTTGTGGCTACGCAACCGGATCTCTTTCTCCCCCTTGCTCTTCATGGATCAGCAGGGATCCACTCTTGAGCAACTGCTCGGCCAAACGGTGGTGCAGGGCATGGCCCGCCTTGTAGGCCACAATGTGCCCCTGCAGTCGGCAGCCCAGGAGGCTGAGATCTCCTAGTAAATCTATCAGCTTATGGCGCACCGGCTCATCTGGGTAGCGCAATGGCCCCAACCACTCGGTTTGGCTACAGACAATGGCATTTTCCAGGCTGCCCCCCTGGATTAGCCCCCGTTCCCGGGCCAGCTCCACATCCTGCTGGCGGGCGAAGGTGCGGGCCGGCGCAATGGACTGGACAAAATCCGGCCTGTTCTCCCTCCAGCTCAGCCACTGTTCTCCAATCGGGCAATCGGCAAAATCGATGCCATAGGTAAAGCGGGCTGTAGGATGGGGGAGGGCGCTGACAAAGGCTTCCCCCGCCCAGACAGTGACCGGTTCTTGGATCACCCCCAGCAGGGCTGGCTGATCTTGGGCCTGGATCCCGGCCTGGGCAATGGCCTCTACAAAGGGCAGGGCAGAGCCATCCAGAATCGGCAGCTCCGGCCCCTCCACCTCGATGCGGCAGTTGTCAATGCCCAGGATGTAAAGGGCGGCCAGCAGGTGTTCCACCGTCTGCACTTGAACAGAGGGGGATCCCTGCTGCAACAGGGTGCAGAGATGGGCAGGGGCCAGGGATCCCAACCGAGCCGGGATCTCAGGGGATCCCGGTTGATCCACCCGCACAAAAACCCGACCGCTGCCGGCAGGAGCTGGATGCAGACTGCAGCCAATTGGCAGGCCGGTGTGCAGGCCAACGCCTTCTAGGGCAATAGAGCTGGCTAAGGTGTGTTGCCGGCCTCTCATCGTGCTCCGCAGCGCTAGTGCAAACGCTCTTGGCCCTGGTCGAAAACGCGGTAATACAGCTCCCGATAGCCCACGCGCAGGTTGCTGCTGGCATCTGCCAACTTGGCTTTGTGGCTGCGGGTGCCGTAGGCGCTGAACACCTCGTAGGTATCTCCCTCAAAGAAAAAGGAAGAGACATCGGACACCTCTTCGCCCCCCAGCAACTGCCAGCGCCCCTGGCGAAACTGCAGCCGGTAGTGGGCTTTATCCAAGCTGCCGGAAGGACGGTCGATAATGGCGTCGATGCTGCCCTCGTAGAACGGCTCGGCACCACCATTGGGGATGGATATGTCCACAGGCCACACGTCCACAGCGATATCTCGGTAGCGGCAGTTGGGCCGGTTGCACAGGCGAATTGAGCGCATGGCCTCGGCAATGGCTTCCAGCCGCTGCCGCGCTACGGTCAGGGAAAGGTGCTCTATACCCCCATCGCGAGCGAGCTGGGGCGACACCTGAGCCGCCTCTGCCACTGTGGAGGGCAACGAATGGTCAGCCAACGCCGGGGATCCCCAGCAGCATCCCACCAACACCAGACAAATCAAGCTCAGCCAACAACGGTATGCGGATCCCATGGATGCAATCTATGACAAAATCAAGCTCCTCTTCTCTACTCTAGGCACTCTGGGGGATCCCAACCTGATGCCGATATTACCCCACTCTGGCCCTGAACAACTGGCGCAGGTACGGCTTGTATTGGTGCAGCCGGCTGGGCCGCGCAACCTCGGCGCCATTGCCCGCGTGATGAAAAACATGGGCTTCAGGCAGTGGGTGCTGGTGGATCCCCAATGCGATCCCCTCGATATGGAAGCGATCACCACAGCCGTGCATGGGGCAGACCTGCTCCATCAAGCCCAGAAGGTGCAAACTTTGCCCGAAGCCCTGCAAGGGTGTGTGCAGGTTTTCGGGACAACGGGGCGCAGCCAAACCTACCCACCCGAATGGCAAATTCAGTCCCCCCGCCAAGCCTTTCCCGCTCTGCTGGCCGCCGGCCCTGCCGCCCTCGTGTTTGGCCCCGAAGATCGCGGCTTGAGCAACGAGGAGCTGGCCCTTTGCCATCGCCAGATCCAGATCCCCACCGATGCGACCTATCCCTCTTTAAACTTGGCCCAAGCCGTGGCCATTTGTTGCTATGAGCTGTACACCCTCGTCTGCCAGAGCCCTTCCCCTGCTCCTCCTATGCCCTCGCCTCAAAGGCTTGCCCCCTTCGAGCTGCTGGAGGGATTTTTCGACCACTTAGAAGCGCTGTTGCTGCAAATTGGCTACCTGCACCCCCACACAGCCCGCCGCAAAATGCTCAAGTTTCGCGCCCTGTTCCAGCGAGCCGGCCTGACCGTAGCCGAGGTGGCCTTGTTGCGCGGGATCCTGCGGCAACTGCAATGGAGCCAGGGATGCTCTCGTCAGGAACCTCTGGAAGCAAATGCAGCTCCCGTCCCGCCGACGCAACCAGATTCCAGCAGGACCCCATCTTGACCCCAAGGCTGGGCCTCCAGCCCCGCCCTACCGCTACCGGAAGCAAGCTAGAAGGGCGGCTTCCTGCTTTCAGGCGGCGCGGAGCGCTTGTCAAGAATCTTGAGGCTTTGGCCGTGGGAGAATATCGGAGAATATCAATGCTAGAGCTTAAGGGTGGCGCGGGGATCGTAGGATTGAACCCGCTGCAGCCTTTCGTAAAGTTCTCGCTCTTCTTCGGAGATCTGGGTGGGCAAATGGATCTGCACCACCACGTAAAAATCCCCCCGTTCTCCGTTGCCTTTGGGAAATCCCCTTTCCGCCAGCCGCAACTTTCGCCCCGGCTGCATGCCAGGTGGGATCCGCAGCTTCACCACCCCATCCAAGGTGGGCACCTCCACCTGGGCGCCCAAAACCGCTTCGCTGGGGCTGATGGGCAGATCGCAGTAAACGTCGAATCCCTCTAGGCGATAGAAGGGGTGGTCTTTCAGCTCAATTTTAAGGTACAGATCACCGGCACCGCCGTTGGGGTTGGGGTGGCCTTGGCCGCGCAGGCGAATCCGCTTCCCTGGCGTAATTCCCGGCGGGATGTTTACCTCGAGCACGCGATCCCCGCCCACCCGCAGACGGCGCTTGCCCCCCTCAAAAGCTTCTGGAATGCTGATCTGGATGGTGGCCTCAGCATCGTAACTGGTGTTGCCAGTGGATCCCGAAAATCCGCTGCTGCGGTCTGTGGTTTGGCTGCGCACCCGGCCCAGCAGTTGATCGATGAAGTCTTGAAAATCATCAAATTGGCTGAAATCGACGCCACTCCCCCCAAATCCGCTCCCCCCAAAGTCTTGGCTGAAGGGGCTGCTGCTGTAGGTGTAGGCATCGCGGCTGGAGCGAAACCCGCCCTGCTGATAGTATTGGCCAAATTGGTCGTATTGCCTGCGCTTGCTGGGATCCGAGAGAACTTCGTAGGCTTCGTTAATGTCTTTGAATTTCTCTTCAGCCGCTTTGTCGTTGGGGTTGACATCTGGGTGATACTTGCGGGCTAGGCGCCGATAGGCTTGTTTCACCTCATCGGCAGTGGCCGTTTTGCTGACCCCCAAAATCTTGTAGTAGTCCTTAAAGTTTTGCATGGAGGCGTCCGCAGGCAAATCGCTGAGAGTGGGCAGAAAACCACGAGGCTAGGCGTCCCCGGCAAGGGCTCCTTCCCTCCGACCTACTGAAGAAAATGAGGAGGCGGGCTAGACGCCATCGCCCATCCCGTCCCTCCTCATTATCGGCGCTACAAGTAAGGGCGGGATCCGCCCTGGGCCCGCGGCCCACGGAGGGATCCCTGAGCAGTCACTTGCTCTCGGTGAAGTCGGCATCGATCACATCATCGCTGCCGCCGGAGGTTTTCCCTGAGCCGGGAGTGGAGCCAGAGGAGGCCCCCGGCTGTTGATACAGCTCGCTGCTCATGGCGTAGAGAGCCTCTTGCAGCTCCCGCTCTTTGCTCTGGATGGCGCTGTCGTCCTCCCGCTGGATGGCCTCCCGCAGTTCTCGCACCAGAGTCTCGATTTGGCTGCGTTTGCTGGAGGAGATCTTGTCGCCCAACTCCTTCAACTGCCGCTCGGCTTGGTAGGCCAGCGAGTCGGCCTTGTTGCGGCGCTCAATTTTCTCCCGGCGGGCCCGGTCTTCGGCAGCGTATTTTTCTGCCTCAGCAATCATGCGCTCCACCTCTTTGCTATCCAAAGTAGAGGCGCCGGTGATGGAGATGCTCTGCTCTTTGCCGCTGCCTTTGTCTTTGGCCGTCACCTTGAGGATGCCGTTGGCGTCGATGTCGAAGGTGACCTCGATCTGCGGCACACCGCGGGGGGCCGGCGGGATCCCGTCCAGCTTGAAGCGGCCCAGAGATTTGTTGTCGCGGGCCAGCTCCCGCTCCCCTTGCACCACGTGGATTTCCACAGAGGTCTGCCCATCTTCGGCAGTGGAGAAGATCTCCGACTTGCGGGTGGGGATGGTGGTGTTGCGCGGGATGAGCTTGGTGGCCACGCCGCCCAGGGTTTCCACCCCCAAGGACAAGGGGGTGACATCCAGCAGCAGCACGTCTTTGACTTCGCCCGCCAGCACACCCGCTTGGATGGCCGCCCCAACCGCCACCACCTCATCGGGGTTGACACTTTGGTTGGGTTCTTTGCCCAGCAGCTCCCTCACCAGCCGCTGCACTGCCGGAATGCGGGTGGATCCCCCCACCAGCACCACTTCGTTGATGTCGGCCTTGGTGAGCTTGGCATCCCGCAGGGCTTGTTCCACCGGCCCCTTGCAGCGCTCCAGCAGGTCGGCACAGAGGTGTTCAAATTGAGCGCGGGAGAGCTTCAGCTCCAGGTGTTTGGGCCCATCGGCAGTGGCAGTGATGAAGGGCAGGTTGATGGTGGTTTCGGAAACGCTGGACAGCTCGATCTTGGCTTTTTCCGCAGCTTCCGTTAGCCGTTGCAGCGCCTGCCGGTCTTGCCGCAGGTCGATCCCTTCCATTTGCTTAAACTGCTCGGCCATCCAATCGACGATCTTCTTGTCGAAGTCATCGCCGCCCAACTGCGTATCGCCGCTGGTGGATTTCACCTCGAAAACGCCATCCCCCACTTCCAGGATGGACACGTCGAAGGTGCCGCCGCCCAGGTCGAAGACGAGGATGGTCTCGTTGTTGCGCTTGTCCAAGCCGTAGGCCAAAGAGGCTGCTGTCGGCTCGTTGATGATGCGCAGCACTTCCAAACCGGCAATGCGGCCCGCATCTTTGGTGGCCTGCCGCTGCGAGTCATTAAAGTAAGCAGGAACCGTGATCACCGCTTGGGTGACCGGTTGGCCCAGGTAGCGGCTGGCATCATCCGCTAGCTTGCGCAGCACCATGGCCGAGATCTCTTCGGGCGCAAATTCCTTGTTCAGGCGGGGGGCGTACAGTTTGACATTGCCCCGCTCATCCCGCCGTACCTGGTAGGAGACCCGCTTGGAGTCGGCATTCAGCTCATCGTACCTACGACCGATGAACCGCTTAACGGAGTAGAACGTGTTTTCCGGGTTGAGCACCGCTTGGCGGCGGGCCATTTGGCCCACCAGGCGCTCTCCATCTTTGGTGAAGGCGACCACCGAGGGTGTGGTGCGAGTACCCTCAGCATTGGCGATGACGGTGGGGACACCCCCCTCCATTACGGCGACAACCGAGTTGGTTGTGCCCAGGTCAATTCCTACAACTTTTCCCATCGGCTCCTTATTCTCCTCTTCTTGAGTACATTGCTTCGGTTACCGCCGCCAGCCTGTGTGAAGTAGCTTGGGCAGCCAATCTGTGAAAATCCGGCAGATGCTTGGTCACTTCCTGGGTCGATCCTAACCAGCTGGTTGGCGAGGCCAGGGCGAGAATGCCGCCCATTTCTCGGGGCTGAAGGGCAAACCGGTTACGGATCTCCGTACCTGCAGCAGCCTTGCTTTCGGTGCCGCTTGGGGTATGGCCTGGGTTGGCAGCTATTGGCAACTCTTGGGGGACTGCTGCCAGGCTAGCTCTGGATAAGCTGCAGCGCCTCCAGGCCGCGGTTCACAACGGTTGCGGCCAGGGGCAGGTAGCCCATCTCCTCGGCCAGGGCTTGTCCTTCGGTAAGGGCCCAGCCGAGCACAGCTTGCAGGGCGGCGGCCATGGCGGGATCCGAGTACCGGCGGTAGGTCAGGATCCAGGTGTAGGTGACGATGGGATACGCTCCAGGGCCAGCGGGATCCGGCACAAAAGCCCGCAGGTTTTCCGGCAGCTCAATTTCGCTCAAGGCCAGGGCCGAGGCTTCCGGGGAGGGGAGAATGAACTCGCCGCGGCGGTTCTCCAGAGCTGCCACCGACAGATCCAGCTCGCGGGCATAGACCGACTCCACGTAGCCGATCACCCCTTCGCTGAGGAGCATTTGGGCGCTCATGCCCTCGTTGCCTTTCACCCCAATGCCCACCGGCCACTCCAGCGACATGCCAGCACCGACTTCCGAGGCCCAAGCCGGATCGATGGCCGCCAGGTGGCGGGTAAAGGTATCGGTGGTGCCGCTGCCATCGGAGCGGTAGCAGACGGTGATGGGCAGATCGGGAATGGTTAGCTCCGGGTTCAGGGCCAGGATCTCCGGATCCCGCCACTGGTCGATTTGGCCGCGAAAGATCTTCACCAAAACGGGTCGAGACAGCTTGAGTCCAGAAGGGATCCCCGGCAGGTTGTAGCCTACGGCAATGCTGCCTGCGGTCATCGGGATCATCACCACACCCCGCTTCACCTCGGCGATCTCGGCATCGGTCATGGCCACATCACTGGCGCCAAAGTCCACTGTCTGGTCAATAAATTGCCGGATCCCAGCGGCGCTGCCCACCGGTTGGAAATTGATCTCCACCTTGGGATCCACCTGGCGGTAATCGGAAAACCAGCGCAAGTAAAGAGGAGCCGGAAAGGTGGACCCGGCTCCGTTGATCAGCAAAACTTTGTCGGCGGGCTGGCTGCGGGAGGCAGGAACAGGATCCCTGCCGCTGGGTTGGTCAGAACGGGATCCCCTTTGGCAGGCGCTCAAGGTAGCGCCGGTGGCCAATAAAGAAAGCAACACTTCTCGGCGACGGAAGCGGGGCAGTTGAGCCATGGTTCAGGTTCTCCGAGGTCACCGCCCCGATCCTTGTCTTGCCCACGGGGCCCTGTCAAGGGTTGCCGGCGAGAGCTCTTGGGATCCCGTGCGTGGCCCACTTTCCCCAGGTGGCTGTCTTTTCCCTCTGCGCCATCCCCGTATTCCTCGCTACGCTTCCCAGCAAAAGTCGGGATCCGACCCAAGCTCAGAAAGGAGAGACGGAAAACGGAGAATTCAAGAGAAAAATCAAGAAAAACAGTGAAAACAAGAGATTGAGCGAGCTGAGTTCTGCGGCAGTTGCACAGAGATCCTCAAGCCAAAGCCTTGTCTGGCAAGGCTTAGCGGTTTTTGGGCCTGAGTCCCCCCGCACCAGAAAAATCTTGACATATTCTGGAATATGGCAATATATTGTGGATTCTGTGCAGAAATCCTGCGCTGTTCACATCTCGGTATCTGGGGGACTACTATGCCGACTTTGACTCGTTCTCCCTGGACACTGCGAGACAGCGAAAAGCTCTATCGCATCTCAGGTTGGGGGGATCCCTACTTCCGTATCAACGCCGCCGGTCATGTGGAGGTGACCCCACAGGGCTTACAGCAGCAGGAACCGGGCATTGACCTGTACCACTTGGTGATGGATCTGGTGGCGCGGGGCCTGCAGTTGCCCCTCTTGATTCGCTTTCCCGAGATCGTGGCCGACCGCATGCGGCAAATTTGCGAGAGCTTTCAGCAGGCCATCCAGCGCTTTGGCTACCCCAACGTCTATCGGGGGGTTTACCCCGTTAAGGTGAACCAGCAGCGCCACCTGGTAGAAGAAGTGGTGAAACACGGTCGCGCCTACCACTTTGGCCTGGAGGCGGGATCCAAGCCGGAGCTGTTGATTGCCCTAGCTTTGCTGGATACTCCCGGGGCTTTGCTGATCTGCAACGGCTACAAAGACCGGGATTTTATGGAGACGGCTCTCTTGGCCCAGCGGCTGGGGCGCACCCCGATCATCGTTTTGGAGCGGCTGCAAGAGCTGGAGCTGGTGCTGGAGGCTGCCGACCAACTGGGCATCGACCCCATCTTGGGGGTACGGGCCAAGCTCTCCGCCCAGGGCAGTGGACGCTGGGGCACCTCGGCTGGGGATCGGGCTAAGTTCGGCCTCACGGCCACCGAGATTTTGCAAGTGGTGGAACGGCTGCGGGAAGCGGGCAAGCTGCATTGTCTACGCCTGTTGCACTACCACATCGGCTCCCAGATCTCGATGGTGAGCGTGCATGGACGGGCCGTGCGGGAGGCCAGCCAAATCTACATCGAGCTGGTCAAGCTGGGGGCCCCCATGGGCTACCTGGATATCGGCGGCGGCTTGGGGGTCGATTACGACGGATCCCAGTCCCCCAATCCTTTTTCCCAGAGCTACAGCATGGAGGACTACGCCGCCACCGTGGTGCAGACCGTGCTGACCGCCCTGGAACCCCACGGGATCCAGCCGCCGGTACTGGTGACCGAAAGCGGACGCGCCCTCATGTCCCACCAGTCGGTGCTGGTGTTTGACGTGCAAGATGTCAACGCCGCCAGCCCCTACCCCATGCCCACCCAGCTTACTTCCGATGCAGAGGTGATCCAGAAGCTAAACCAGCTCTACTACCAAATCCAGCCCGATACTCTGGTGGTCAACTATCGCCGTTGTCAGGAGCTGAAGGAGGCCGCCCTGCGTCAGTTCACCGAGGGATCCCTCAGCTTGCAGGAGCGGGCCGAGGTGGAACGCCTGTTTTGGAACTGCTCCGACAAGATCTGCACCTTGGCCTACGAGCAGCACCAAGCGGGGCATCCGGTGGCGGTGGATCTCTTGGATCTGGACGAAATGTTGGCCAGCATCTACTACGGCAATTTCTCCCTGTTCCAATCCCTGCCGGATAGCTGGGCCATCGACCAGGTCTTCCCCATCATGCCGATTCATCGTCTGGATGAGGAGCCACGCCAATGGGCCACCCTGGCGGATCTCACCTGCGACAGCGACGGCAAGATCAACCGCTTCTTCGGCGAAGATGGGCAGATCACCTCGGTCTTGCCGCTGCACGACCCCAACGGACATCCCTACCTGCTGGGGGTGTTTCTGGGGGGCGCTTACCAGGAGATTCTCGGAGATCTGCACAACCTGTTTGGCGATACCAACGCGGTGCATATCCGCTCCCGCCCCGGCGGCTACCACGTTTCCCAAGTCATCAAGGGGGACACCATTGGCGAAGTGCTGAGCTGGGTGCAGTACAACAGCGAAGATCTGGTGGAGACCCTCCACCACGCCACCGAAGCCGCCCTACAACGGGGGCAGATCACGCTGGATCAAGCCCGCGCCTTGCAGCAGCACTTTGAAGACAATCTGCGGGCCTACACCTACTTGCACTGAAGGTGGTGTTCCTCGAAAAAATCCCTAAAACCAAACAGGGATCCCGGCCTAAAACCGGGATCCTTTTTGCTTCCAGATCAAACCAAATCAAAACCAGATCAAAAATTTGTCGATCACAGATGCACCGGACTGTCCAAAGCCAAGTTAATCGTTTGGTTAGGGCGCAACACCACGACTTGAGGTGCTGTGATATTGCCCACCGCCACTCCGGCTCCGGCTCCGCCAATAACCCCTAAAGCAGAAACGCCTCCTGTGAGCAAGCCCAGCACCGTACCCCCCACAGCACCAATGGCTGCATCTTGAGCAATCGCTTCGGCAGAATAGTGGCGCGGGTCTTTCTCAGTGTGGATCAAATCAGTGGATCAAATCAGAAGACATCTGCACCGAGTAAAGTCGCCCATTGGCAATCAAAGCTGTGCCGAAGAACCTGGCCCCTCCCTGAGTCGGTCGCAAGCTGCCTCGCACCTCGCTGCCTGCTGGAATCGCCAATTGGCCGCTGCCGTTGTAGATGTCCTGGGCTACCCGCAGGGTAAGTGGGTGGGTGCTGTTGGGAGTAAACTACCCGGCTCCGACCGCTAAGCGGTACGGAGCGGGCTTTCAGTAGCCCTGAGCCTGCTCTGCTCTACCAGAGAACAAAACAAGCCCGGACCTCTAGGCTGGTTTACGACAGCCCCCAAAAGCGCAATCACATTCGCACCATTCAAATCCGCATCCCCTTCCCATCCACAGTGCCCACACTTGAACGACTTGCCACTGCGGTAGGATTGCGCAGGATCGGGATGGATATGCAAACACTTGTGGCAGGTCTGCGACGTGTAGGCGGGCGGCACAAGAATCAGAGAAACCCCTGCAACCCTTGCCTTGTACTCCAGAAACTGACGTAGTTGGTAGAACGCCCAACTGTTGGTTCTGCGCCGCTCGGCTTTGCTGCGCGGCTGTTGATTGACCCTTTCCCGGATCCCTGTCAGGTCTTCCAGAGCAATAGCGCTGTTTGTGGTCTTTGCCCTAGAGACAATAGCTTTGGAGATGCGATGATTGACCCACACTTGAAAGCGTCTCTCCTTGCCAGACAGCCGTTGCAGCAGTTCTCTGCATCTGCGCCGCGAACTGCGTGTGCCCTTACTGGCTTTGCGTTGGAGTGCCGCCCTCAACCGGGAGTAGTGGTCGCGGACTCTGTTCAACTGCTGTCCATTCCAGTTGTCCCCGTCTGACGTATGGGCAATATCTGTCCTTCCAAAGTCCACCCCGATCACCTCGTCGGTATCTTGTTGCTTGGGTGGTTTTTTCTCTACGCAAATCTGGATGTAGTAGGAGCCATCTTTGCGCTTGACCAGCGTGGCAGATTTGGGGTTGGAACCAGCCAGCATTCCCCTCTGGTAGTTACCAATGGCTAGCTCAAAGCGTTCTCTCCCTTCCACCGTGGTCAGCGACACCGTCCAGTCTTTTTGACGGAACGAAAAGATGCGAGCGTCGTAGGTAACAAAGCCGCTCTTAAACTCCTTGACGGGACGCTTTTTCTGCTTAGCCACTTTGCGGGAACCCGCTACCCGTCTGCACACCTGTTGAGCCAAGTTACTGGACAAGCCAAACCGGGCTCGAATCTCGTAGTAGCAAAGGGATTGCAGCTTGACCGCGTTGACGATCTTCTCCGGCGTGTTCTGGTTGACCCAATTCAAGGCTTGGCCAAAAGCCTCCATCGTCGCGTCCAATTTGGCGGCTTGCGACTGGGCTACCTTGAGCTTGCAGGAGACGGTCAGGACTTGGGTCATGGTTCTATTGTAACCTCGCATTCCTCCCGGCACTGACCCTACGGGTACAGTGCGGGGCTCCTGCGATTTCTAGCTGACTCTATAGAAAAGAAGATGGGAATTTCATGAATGCTAGAAAGGGATCCCCCGCTCGCTGCGACTTCACAGCCCCCAGGCCCTAAACAAAAAAAGACTGGCAGTGTGAGGTCTACCAGTCTGAGTCAGTTCCCTGTGAGTGAGCTGATGCCGTCGTTGCCAACGTCTTCAACCCGATTCCCAGTTTGTGTTGCTTTTTGCCATTTCGAAGTGATTCAGATCACTTGAAACTTGAGGAGCCCGCAGCTTTGGCGAGCACTCCTGTCCTGATTTCTTCGTACAGGGCTCCCCCATCCCCACCCCTATGAACCCTGAGGCGACAAAGAGAGCATCTCAAAACAAAGGCAACTGCTCCTCTTCCACTGGGGCAAGGCTTGAAGATCCCAGCTCCTCCCAGTTGGGGGCCCAGTCTTGTAAAGGATCCACATATTCCTCCAACAACTGACGGGCCGCGGCCAGCAAATCGTTGTGCAAGGGGGCCAGATCGCTGCGGTCGGCCAGATACTGCTCCAGAGCCGTCAGGGGCTCAAGTCGGCTGGGATCCCATCCCGGCAGACGGATGCGGCTGGGGCTGACCACTTCTGGGGCGATGGTGTAGCTAAAAGCAGGGGCAAGAGCGTTGTGCAGAGCCCGCTCATCAATGCACTCTAGCTGGTCGGGCCGTATGCGGTAGATCAACCGCAGGATGGAGCCGGCCACGGGGGCCTTGGCGATGGCGGCCAGCAGCTTGGACTGCGCCTGCTGGGGTGGATCTGCGCTCAGATCCAGGCGAATGGTGTGAAAGGTACGGGTTGGCAGGGGCAAAAATTCATAGCTGGCCCCCGTAGGGGTGACTTCCACCAGCACACAGCCTTTTTCCTCTTTTTCTTCGCCAAAATCCACCCGCTCAATGCTGCCGGGATAGAGCATCAAGGGATCCCGACACAGCACCTGGTGACGGTGTACATGCCCCAAGGCAACATATTGATAGGCAGGCCGAGCCAGCAGCGAAAGGGGCACCGTAAATCCTCTGCCCACCGAAAGATGGCGTTCTGCTCCGTAGCGGGCTGTCTCCACCATGACGTGAGCCAACAAAATCGCCGGGATCCCTGGCTGCAGGGTGCGGATCTCCCCTTCTAGGGCTAGGCGGAGGCGCTGCAGGAGCTGATGCGCGAGGATTTCCCCTTCAAGCGCCAAGCTTTCCTGTTGGGCGAGTAGAGCAGAGCGACTCAGCCAAGGTAAAGTGGTCACCTGCACCGGGCCACCGCGAGTTTCGATCCGATGAGTTTCCAGTCTGTCCCCCACAATAAAGCCTGAGACCCCCAAAGCGCGGTAGATAGCCAGGCTGTTGCCTCCCTGTCCCTGCCCGTACTGATCGTGGTTGCCCACCAACAGGACGGTTGGGATCCCTGCATCGGCCAGGCGGCGAAACTGTTGGGCAAAAAGCTCTTGATGGAGAGGGGGGGGTGTCGCATCGGGGAAAGCATCGCCCCCAAACAACACCAGATCCACCGCTTGGTTGAGAGCATGGTCAATGCACAAGCGCAAAGAAGCTACAAAATCTTCCAAACGGGTATTCAGGCCGGTAGCTGGGTTAATGTGGCCGTAGGCAAGACCACTGCCCAGATGAATGTCGGAAAGATGTAGCAACCTTACCATCTTGGGCGCTCTTGGAGACTTTGCAGCTCTCCCATCTGTTGGGATAAACCTTGCCGTTCGCGTTAGCGGGACGGAGTCCTTTGGTTGCCCAGAATGGCAAACCCAGGGTTGAACAATCTTTGCTTAGGCTTGGCGGCGGGGCCTGGCTCGATCCAAACGCAGAGGCCGGCCCATGAATTCCTGCCCGTTCGCGCTCTCGATGGCTTCGTCCTCCTCAGCTTCGGTTGCCAGATCCACAAACGCGAAGCCTCGTGTCTGACCTGTCTCTCGGTCTATCGGGATTGTAACCGACTTAACGTTCCACCTCTGCTGGAAGAAAGCTTTCAGTTCTTCTGTTGAGGCTTTATAGTTTAGGTTCCCCACAAAAATGGTCATGGCAATTCAAGCAAAGTAAGTCACCAATCAGCAAGGGTGGCAACAAAGCTCCAGAGTACTTCACTTCTATCATGGAGCCTTGCTAAGTCGCACAACGTGAAAGGATGTAAAGGGATCCCTGCCGGAAAATCTTCCCCCTTCCCCATCCAAAATGCACCTTTGTCCAACTTGACGGGCCTGTACTTTTCTGCCACTGGGTTGAGGTTCTCTGCCCTCGCCTCGGCCAAGCTCCCTTCCGGCACGTCGAGATCCGGCGTCTTGTCACGTTGTTGCGATTTGTTAAGATATGTATTATCCTGCTTGCACTACCTGGCCAGATCTGCGCTGTTGGAACTCTTTGCAGAACTCTCTACCTGAGCACTCTGAGGTGATAATGATGGATGAAACGCTAGAGCTCTCTTTGGAGCAGCAATTTCGCCAGCGGGCTTTCGAGACCTTGGTTTCTCGCATGAGCCCCGAGCAGGCCAAAGACATTTTGGTCAAACTGCACAAGCAAATGCTGTTGCAGGAGGCCACTTACCGCCAACTGCTGCGTCATTCCCTCAGCGCCTGATGCACGCCCTTTCGCTTCCCACCTGGTGGATTCACGTTGCCAGTGTTTTGGAGTGGATCGCTGCTGTTGTGCTCGTGTGGCAATTTGGGGAGCGAGTGGGCCGGCCCGAATGGCGAAGTTTGAGCTGGGCGATGCTGCCCGCTTTGTCGGGGGCAATGTGCGCAATCACCTGGCACTGGTTTGACAACGACCCCAAGTTGGACTGGGTGGTCACTGCACAGGCCAGCTTGACCTTGCTGGGCAACTGTACCCTGGCTTGGGCTGCCTACCGCATTTGGCGAGCTGAGAGAGCCGACGAGCCTGCACAGGAGGGGGATCCCGACTAGGCGATGAACAGTTTATTTGCCCTCTCTCTGTTCCCTTACTTGGTCTCTTTATTCTTTCTGTCGCGGCTGCGCCGGATCCCACGTTTGGCTTTGGTTGGATTTTGGCTGTTGTTGCTTTTTGTGGCCGTCAGCATCCCGGCAGGGCTGTACGCTCAGGTTCACTACGGCACTTCCCTGGCCAATGTGGATCCCTTGCATGGAGGGGCAGAGGCTTTTCTCACCCTCTCCAATATTTTGGTGGCCTTGGGCTTTAAGCAGGGAATTGACCAACAGGCCCAACGACTTCCAGAGGCTGGCGACGGCAACCCTGAGCCATGATCATCCCAAACAAGCCTCTACCCCCTCTCCAAAGGGAGAGGAGAGCTAGGCAACAATGGTTTCAGCACAACCAGGACTGAATGTAGAATGGGGATCCAGACCCGATACCTGCTGTTATTCTGTGAGATCTGCCGGATGGTGGCTACCCTTTCTGTTGCTGTTCCCAAAGTGAAGCTGAAGCATCCGCCCCTGCACATTTATCGCATGGGGGACAAGGTGCTGCGGCAGCCGGCCAAGCGCATCAGCCAGGTCAACGACGAGATCCGCCAGCTTGCCCGGGACATGCTGCAGACCATGTACAGCTTCGATGGGATTGGTCTGGCGGCTCCGCAGGTTGGCATTCCCAAGCGCATGATTGTGGTGGATCTTTATCCCGATAAGCCGGAGGTGCCACCGCTGGTGCTGATCAACCCGGAGATCCGGGAGTACATTGGCGAGGCCGTTGCCGGGCAGGAGGGTTGTCTAAGCATTCCGGGGGTGTTTTGCGAGGTCGTGCGCCCAGAAGGGATTGTGGTTTCGTTTAAGGATGAAACGGGGCGGCCCCGCACCCTTCGAGCGGACGATTTGCTGGCGCGGGTGATCCAGCACGAAATCGACCACCTCAACGGCGTGTTGTTTGTGGATCACGTGGAAAACGAGCTGGTGCTGGATCAAGAGCTGCGCAAACACGGCTTCCAGATGCAGGATGTGCAACGCAAAGGCAAGCCCTCTGCTGTTCCCCGCTGAAGTTTTTCCAGACCGGTCCGGACGACTGTCGGTTTGGTTTAGTGTTGCAAGCGCTGGGCCAAGAGCTGCTCTTCCAGAGCGGCAATGCGGTTGTAGGCAGCGGTTAACTGGGCACTCAGGCGCTGTATTTGGGCTTCGGGGGCCAGCTCATGCCCCATGCTGCGGTTGCTCACCACGGTGGGTTCATCATCCAGCAGGAAGTTGTGGCTGCCATCTTCCACCAAGTCTGAGATTAGAACGCTGTAACGGGAGGGGGCGGGGGTGTTTTTTTTGGCTTCCTGGGTAGCCAGGAGAACGGCCACCACCTGCTCAGGCATCCGCTCGATGGCAGCTTTTAGCTCCTGTATTTGCGACTCCAGACGCTCAAGGTAGTGCTGCACTGCTTCGCTCATAGCTGCCCCAGTTTTCGACTACCTTCATTGAAAAAGGCAAATTTCGGATCCCCCCTTCTTCCCCCAGATCATTTAACGATTGCTTCCGGGAGGTGTTCCCCGAAACTCCTGGGTTCTCTCACAAGCCACAATTGAGGTGTGCATTTTCCGGAGATTTTGGTTTTCCGGTCATCCATTTCCGAAGCAAAAAGCTGTGCAGATGCAGGATGCTGTTCAGGGATCCCGACCGCGAGGCTATACCTTGCCGGTTTTCGCCGTTGCTTCGGCCAGAGCTGCTCTTCACCACCTTCTGGGGATCCCTTTGGAGAAGGAAGGGGGGCGCTTGGCGATTGCGGTGCAGGCTGAGCCCCGGTCCCTTGAGGCTTGGATCCGGATCCCAGTGGAGCAGGTAGCTGCCTTGGAGAAGGCAACAGCTCTGGCCATTACCCGCTCGGATCCCGGCCCCCACCTGGATCTCACCCGCGACACGCCGGTCTGGGCTTGGGTGAGGTTGGAGGAGAGGGATCCCGAGGATCCCCCCTTGATCTTGGAAGCCGGGGAAGGGCTGGGGCGACGCACCGATGGCAGCCCGGCCATTTATGCCTATGCCCGCCGTTTGTTTGAGATCAATCTTTTGCCCGGGATCCCAGAGGGCTGCCGCCTGCGGGTGCGCATCATTTTGCCTGAAGGAAAGCTGCTGGCCGAGCGCACCTCCAATGCCGCTTTTGGGGTGCTGGAAGGGCTGGCCCTGTTGGGAACGCGGGCGGAGGTGGAGCCTTCCTCAAGTGTTGAGAGCTTAGAGCAAGCCCGCCAAGAGCTGCAACAAAAGTTGGAGCGGCACAAGCATTTGATCTTTTGCGTGGGCAGCCATGGGCAGCAGGTGGCGCTGCGGCAAGGGATCCCGGAAGACCAGATCCTGCGAGTAGCCAATTGGATAGGGCCGTTGCTGGTGGAAGCGGCGCTGCGGGGGGCGGAGTCCATTCATTTGATCGGCTACCACGGCAAGCTGATCAAGCTGGCAGGGGGGATCTTCACCACTTCCAGCCACGTGGCCGATGCCCGCTTGGAAATTCTGGCGGCAGCCCTGATCCGGCGTGGAGGAACAGCAGAACAGGCGCGGCAAGTGCTGGAGTTGCGGACAGTAGAGGCAGCGGTGCACTATCTGGATGGCCTTGGCTGGGCAGCACCCGTGATGCAGGAGTTGGCTCGCCAAATCCTGGAGCGAGCCACAGGCTATGTGCAAAAGTATGCCGGTCGATCCCTGCTGTTGGCGGTGACGTTGTTCGACCGACAGGGGCAAATCTGCGCCCAGGTGGGGATCCCATAATGAGGTCATTTCGATTGAGACGAGGACATTGCAATCCCCCCGGATCCTCAACCATTTTTCTCCCGAAGTGTCTTAAGCGCTCCGTGCCGCCAAAGGCAACCACCCCCGGCTCCTCTCCCTTTAGTCCGTGCTCCAAAAGTCAATCCCTCTGCTCGAAACCCGCTGAGCAACGGTGGATCCCGGCCAAGACCACATAGGAGAGCGTTACGGCTGAGGAAGCAGATCCACTTTCCCAGCCACTGCCAATCAGACTCAGGTTGGCACTAGGATCCCACACCTAGTTCCCGGAGATGTTGACACTATCCACCCGCCAGCGAGTGGCCGAGCCGGAAGCTGTACCAGAAGAGCGATAGCGGAAGGCAATGTAAACACGGTTGGAAGGCTGGATCCCAGCCAGAGAAATCGGGCCGGAGTCGACGAAGCTGCCCGTAGAGAGAGTGGGAATCGTCAGAGCAGTCCAAGTGGCTGCATTCACTGCCGCTGGAGTGCCTGCACCGCTGTAGTTGGTGGAGTAAAGAACGCTTAGTTGTTGCGAAGGAGGAAGGCCGTTATCGCTAAAAGAACTCTGATTGCGGAAGGTCAGAACTGGGTTGCTGACGGAAGCCAGGTTCAGAGGAGGAGTGATCAGCCAGTCATTACCCGGTTGCTGACCGTTGAAAGCGTTGGCCTCGGCAAGGGAGTTGACACAACGCCAGGAACGACTGGTGTCGCCGTCCACATCCACAATCTGCCAGCCGGCTGGAGCAGGGTTGCAGTTATCAAAGCCTTCAGTCAAAGGCAGGTTAACGGAAGGAGGAGTTGGTGTCGGTGTGGGCGTCGGCGTCGGTGTGGGCGTGGGCGTCGGTGTGGGCGTGGGCGTCGGTGTGGGCGTCGGCGTCGGTGTGGGCGTCGGCGTCGGTGTTGGGGCCGAAGTCAGGTTCAAGCCAACGAGCACCGGATCGTGGTCGGAAGAGCGGAAGGGATCGCTGGCGTAGAAGAGGCTCTGCTGAGAGGGACTCTTGAAGCTCAGGGTGTAGTCCAAGCTCACGGGCTCATCAGCGTTGATGTGCCACTTAGCTGAGCCTGTAACTTGGGGTCTCAGACTGCTGTTGGCCAGGGCATGATCCAGGGATCCCCACTGTCCTTGGAAGCTAAAGGAGTAGCTGTTGGAGCCATTGAGGTTGGTGAACCCGCCCGCCTCCAGAGTTTTGATCGGATCCTCCATAGCGTAGGAGTTGAGATCCCCCATAATCAACACATCCGGATCGGTGGAGCCAGTTGGATTGGTGGCGAGCCAGCTCAAGAGTTGCTGAGCGGCCCGGGTGCGGTTGCCGTTGCAATTGCCTTGGAAGGGATCGTTGTCAATAGGATCGCAGGGAGAAACCTTGGACTTGAAGTGGTTGACCACAACAGTGAAGGTGGCGTTGTTGCTCCGCTGCCGGAAGGTTACAGCCAGAGGAGGACGATGGAAGCGTCCGGGGCCTTGGGTGAATTCCCCTGTGTCCAGGAAGGCCGGGTTAGTGCCGGGGGCAATTTCAACCGTAGCTGGCTTGTAGATAAAGCCGTTGGTGATGGCATCGCCGCCCAGGTTGGGCACTCCAACATTCACAAAGGCGTAGGTTCCTGCCCCCATGACCTGGTTGAGCCCGTTCACCAAATCCTGAATGGAACTATTCGAACCGTATCCATCGTTTTCTAACTCGTTGAGGCCTACGATATCGGCATCCATGCGGCGAATAGCCTCGATGAGCTTATCCCGCTGGCGGGTGAACTCGGTGGCGTTGCTGGCTCCCCGACAGGAGGAGTTATTGGGGAAGCAGGCGTTGCCGAAGGTGTTGAAGTAGTTGAACAGGTTAAAGCTAGCTACCCTCAGGGAGCCCCCTACTGAGGGTGGGTTTTGCGGGCGAGGGTTGGTGGCTGTAAACCTGGGCAAGTTGTTGGGATCATTGGGGTGGATACGGTAGTCGATGGTCGCATCCACATCGCCACTGACATTCCGGCCTCGCAACTGGGTCATGATCCCGGTGATGTTGCTGACGCGATCGCCGCCGCGCACAGTGTTAGCCGCGCTCAGGCCACCCGGAGTGGGGTAGATAACCGGATCTGGGTTTTGGGTGAGCAGCCGGTCATCAATGCGAATCCGCTTTCGGTCGTTTTCCGCTTGAATGGCAGCTGCCTGGCTGGGAGCCGCAATTTGCGTAGGAGTGAACAACCGCTCTGTGGCCACACTCAGCTCCCCGTGGCGTCCCAGCAAGAAGGAGTCGGTTACAAACAGGGGCTGATTTCCAAATGTGACCAGCATTCCTTCCAGAGCTTCCCTTTGCTCCGCAGTCAGCGGTAGAGAGATCTGCACTGGGGCCGGCAACGGATTGTCAGAGCTACAGACAGTAAAGCTGGTGACGTTGGAGAGCTGGGTTTGCTGGCGGAACTCAGCAACTGTTCCGGTCACCTGAACCCTATCCCCAAGCCTGACGTTATTAGCTGTGCCACTGAAAACGAAGATGCCATCTGATGTGGCGGGATTCCCGTCACCATCATCTTGTAGGTAGTAGCCCTGGAGATAGGTTTGGCCAGCCACCCCCTCATTTTCAAAGTCTCCTACTACGATTCCAGAAACCGTGACTGTTTGGTTCACCAGGGGGGAAGTGAAGCCAGTGCCCTGGACAGTGCCAACTGGGATCAGGTTGGCGTTGGGATCACAGCCTCCCGGCGTGGGCGTCGGTGTTGGCGTGGCTGTGGGTGTTGAAGTCGGGGTCGGTGCTGGCACAGGTGTAAGTATTGGCAAAAGAGTTCTTCTGGAGCCGCGCCCTTGCAGAGAAACCAAAAGCACCAAACCAAAAACTAGCACCGCAATTGATTGGGCAACACGACGCGAAGTAACCCTAGACCACATCTGCTTCACTCCTCCCGAAACTTCAAAGGATCCCGTATTTTTACCGTCTGTATGGATACCATCTTCAGGAAGGAATTAAAGGGGCAGCTAAGGTACGCTTAAGAAGACAAGAAGTTACCCCCGCCTGAGTCAAAACTCAGGGGAGAACATGGGCAGGCTTTTTCCCCTAATCCCCCAATTCGGGATCCGGTCGTACCCGCACCCCCATCTGGCGCAGCAGGCGTAAAGAGTTTTCTGGCCCATCGATCATCTGCTGCTCGTTGATCCAGTAGGTGGCAATGCCCAGGTCTTCTAGAAATCGCACATAGGGATCTGGCGGTGGCCCATCGAAAACGGCGGCCTTCTGAACGGAAAAGCCCTGCTCGATCCAAGGGCCGAGGGCAAAGCGCTCATAGTAGAGCAACTGTCCCACTACTTCCTGCAAAGCCTCTGCCGCATCCTTGTGGTGCAGGAGCTTCACTTCGGCCAAAAGCAGATGCCCGTCCGCCACGGCCAAAAAGTCAAAGGTATGCTGATCCTCCCGGACTTCCAATCCTGCCAGGCGGAACCAGCGGCGAAACTGGTGCAAGATCTCGTTGTGGCGCTCGCTGCGCTCCAACTGACGTCGACGGCGGCGTTCTGCCATCAGCGGGTCTGTCCCGGCGCTGTGAGGGATCCCACTGCTGCGGAACTGGGGCGGCTCATCGGGATCCAAAACCACCTTGCCCCCAGCAGGTTGATGCAGGAGGGGCGGCATCTGGGGCAAGAGTTCTGTGGATCCCCACTCCACCTCTGGCTGCTGAGCCCAGGTAAGCAGGTGTCGATTCAAGGGGTGCTCAGGGTGGGTGTCGAACAACAGGTGCAGTTGAGACTGGCTAAACTGAAAATCCAGACGAAATTGCTCGATGGAGAGGCTGCTCCGCCCCTTTTGCAAAGTTTCCTGGCCAAAGTAAAGCATCACCAAGAGCGGGTAAATCGGCAGCGGACGATGGGAGGGAATGAGCATCGCCCACATGTCATCCGTCCAGTGGGGGAGCAGGATCTCGGCCTGTTTGCCTTTGCCCACCACCTGCAACATTTTGGGGTGTCCCGGCTGCCAGCCACAGGGGTGATCGTCAAAGCCGCAAGTCTGTCGCCCTTGATCCACGCTCAAGGGGTAGCGCCCATCATAAAGGCGGAAAGGACAGAGATCCCGGTCTTCGGCCAAAAAGCGCTCGTCTTGCCACAAGTGGGCCGCCAAGGCATGACAGCCGATCCCTTCCTGGCTGTTGCAGGCTTTGAGCCAGCGCCGCTCCGCCAGTTTCCCGCCCACTTTGCTCGGGGCCAGGGGCCGGATCAAACCGTTTTCCCCCTGGTTGAACAGAGGCCACACCAAAGGCTCGCCAGTTTCGGGTAGGGTCGGCAAAAGAGGATGGGTTTTGCTGTAAAACGGGTCGCAAATGCGCTGGGCCACTTGCTGCAAGGGCAGTCCGCGAGGGGATCCCACCCAAGGCAGCAGAGATCCCGATCCGGCCTGAGCGCGGTGATACTGGATGGCCAGAGCCACCTCTAGCCCTATGGGACGGAGTTCCGGCGTGAGCTGCCGGTAGCGCTGCAGCAGCCGGGAAGCCTGCACAAACAGGTCGTAGCGCCGAACGGGAACTGCGTCAGCCATAGTGTTGCAGGAAAAGCTCCCCACTGCCTTGGGCAAGAGCTGGCACAGACAAGCACCATGGCCTCAAGAAATGAGACCTTGGCAACTGTCTCTGCAGACCCTGACCTTGCCGAGGATATCGGGCCGACACCCCCTCCTCTTGGCACCAGGTCAGTTGTCAGTGTAGTAGAGAAACTCTAGGGCGAGAAGATGCTGCCCCTCGCTTGCAGGTTGTGGGAAGAATGCGCAGTAGGCCCTAACGCCACGGCCACCCAGGAAAGGGGCGCTCTGTCTCTGCATCACGGTCGTACTCCGTAGGTCGGCCTGTATCCCCCTGAATCACCAAGCTGCCTACGTAATCGGCCTCTCGGTAGACGCGGGCAATTTGATGGTGGATTTGGGCCATGTCCTCGGCGGAGACCACGCCATTGTCGGTGGCTTTGTAGAACTGGATCGTGACCCGAATGGGAAAGCGGGGATCCCGCTTGATGTCGAGGTTGTTGACCTCGGTGAAGGGGCCTTCCACCGGCCCATGTCCGATGACAGCGGCTTCTACATTGCTGAGGCCAGCCAGGTTGGCTGCGGGTCCGGAATTGACAGAGATATCCTCAACTTCCCTTCGCGGCGGCTGCCGCTGATGAAGAGGCACTTGGATCAGCATCACCAGATTCAGGGCTTCTTCTGCTACTTCCGCCGAATGGGGATCTCTGGGGGTTGGGTTGGCGGCTTGCTCGGCCCGAAAATCGCTGAGGCGCTGCCCGGTGAGGCTGGCCCGTTCACCGTTTTGATTGAAGAAAAGGCGCTGGCCCCAAATAGCCCCGCCCACCCTATCTTCGGTGCGGTTCTCGATCACCGTAATGCTGGTGCCCTCGCGGGTGGCCAAGATTGCCAGCACGGCTGGGTTACCGGGATAGGATTGGTAGTTGAACAACACCGGGTTGAATTGGGCAGAGCCCCCGGCAGGGATAGGCAAAAAGGCAGCTTGGGCGCTCACCAACACATGGCTATCCCGTGGAGCCAGCAGGGAGTTCCGGTTGCCGGCCCAAGAGCCGGGATCATGTAAGTAGCGGCGCAGATTCCCCAGCAGCTCTCGCAGCGACACGGGTTGCAGGGGTTTTCCTTTTTCGTTGCCCACCAGCACCTGTAGGCTATCGAGGGGCAGGTCGGCAGACAGATCGGCAAAGTTGGGGTAGCGGATCACCGGCATCAAGCTCAGCTCGTAGTGACCCGTTCTGGGGTTGAGCTGTTGTACCTGGATGGTCATGTCGCTGATGTTGGGGCCAAGGGCAGATCCCTTGTGGCGTCCGGTATCTTCCCAGGTGATGTTGACGATATCCAGCCCATACTGCTTTGCCAAGGCTCGCGCTTGCGGATCCCAGGTCATGGAGATCGTCTGGTCAATCACCTGCCTGTAGGCCAAGTATTCCGCCCACTCTGAAGGAGTGGGGGAAGAAAGGGACTGGTGGAGCGGAAAATCCATAGGGGTTGCCTGCGAGGTGGACACCATCAGTGTAGGGACGAGGGCTGCTCCGGCCAGGGAAATGCCCACCCAGCTCAGTGAACTCAGCAGCCAGGGGATGGGGGCGCGCATAGCAATATTCCTGAGGATTGGAAATTGGGGGACTATACCCTGACAATAGCTCCCAAAAGGGGAGAGGACGTGGCGGTTTCGCTTTTGGCAACCCCATGCTTTTGCCGGGATCCCAGGCTGCCTGGGCTACGATAAAAAGCTGTAGCACCCTTTCGAATCATTCCAGATCATGGCCAGTATTCGCCGGGATCCCGAGGTCAACGCTTCTGTAACTCCAGCTTCTCCAGAGCCTCAGGTGCAGGTTCAGTCTTTGCCGCTGCATGTCATGTTCCGCCTGGGCCTGTTTCAAATGGGCTTGGGAATGATGTCGCTGCTCACTTTGGGAGTGCTGAACCGCGTCATGATCGACACGGATCTGCTGGCCATCCCGGCAACGGTGGTGGGGGGATCCCTGGCCATGCACCAGTTGGTCTCCCCGGCTCGGGTTTGGTTTGGGCAGCTCTCGGATGCCAAGCCCCTGTTTGGCCTGCATCGCACCGGCTATGTGCGTCTGGGATCGGTGCTATTTGCCGTTTGTATCTTCCTGGGGGTGCAGGTGGTGTGGGGTTTGGGGGATAGCTTTGCGGCTACGGGCTGGTCTGGAGCCACCTATGGCTGGATAGGCTTGGCCTGTTTGATGTTTGCCCTTTATGGTCTCTGCCTCAGCGCCTGCTCCACGCCTTTTGCGGCTTTGCTGGTGGATGTGTCAGACGAGGACAACCGCTCTAAGTTGGTGGGGATCGTCTGGTCTATGTTGATGGTGGGGATTGCCGGCGGGGCCATTGGCTCGGCAGTTCTGCTGCGCGGCTTGGATCCGGACAACCTGCAGAGCACCATTAATCGCCTCTTCATCATCATTCCAGCCGTGGTGATCCTGCTGGGGGTGGTTGCCACCTGGGGGGTGGAAAAGCGCTATTCCCGCTACGGATCCCGTTCCACCCTGGCCGGACGGGAAGACCAAATCACCCTTGGCACGGCCATCAAGGTGCTGACCGCCAGCCGCCAAACCCTGATCTTTTTCGGCTTCTTGGTGTTGATGACCATGGGCCTGTTTATCCAACAGCCGATCCTAGAACCCTACGGCGGCGAGGTGTTTGGCATGACGGTGGCCCAGAGCACCCAGCTCAATGCCTTTTGGAGCCTGGGTATTTTGGCAGGGATTGTGCTGACCGGATTTTTCATTGTGCCCAAGCTGGGCAAACAGACAACGGCCCGTCTGGGCTGTCTGCTGGTGGCCATCTCTTTTGGGCTGACCATTGCATCAGGGTTTACAGGCAATTCACGGCTGTTGCAACTGTGCATGATCCTGTTTGGTTTGGCTTCTGGGATCACCACCAATGGCGCCATTACCCTCATGTTGGATTTGACGGCAGCGGAGACGGCAGGCACCTTTATCGGGGCTTGGGGACTGGCCCAGGCCATGTCCCAGGCGGTTTCCACCTTGCTCGGCGGGGCTTTGCTCGATCTGGGGCGCATTCTCTTCCCCACTTCTTCAGTGCTTGCCTATGCCACCGTCTTTGGGGTGGAGGCAGCGGTGATGTTGCTGGCCGTGTATTTGCTGGGACGGGTGAGCGTGGCCGAGTTTCGCGAAAAGACCAACCGTGCGCTCACCCAGGTCATGGCTCTGGAGTTGGAGGGCTAGCAACGCAGAGCTGGCTCGTAGTGGGGGCAGCCCTGACAGGGCCCGCTGGGGTTGACGGCACAACGCAGCAAGGGCGAGTGAGCATTAAACCGACAGGAGGGATCCCCCAGGAACCTTCCCACTTCCTGAGGTGGGGTGACCGAACGCACCAGGGCGCGGATCCCACACAGGTGGTATTTGCCTTGCCGGAGCCGGTAGGAATGACGCTTTTCCAGAACTAGGTAGTGCTGCTCTGCCAGTTGGACGTAGGTGCCCGGATGGGGACTGCTCTCCCAAGGACATTCCTCCACCACCTCTCCTGAATCCACATCAATCCACTGAATGGGCAGGGTCAGGTTGGGGGAAGACATAAGGTGCCAACGGAGCCAGTTTAGGGCAGCAGACTACAGGATGATGGGCTTGGTTTGACCCATGATAAGACCTGGGCAGCTTTTTCCGGCAACACTGACTAATGTTCCTAATGTTCTCTCTTCTGTGACTTGGATCCCGCTGATTTACAGAACTTCTACAAAGTCAAGCCCAGAAAAAGCTGTATCAGAAAAAGCTGTATTTAGAAAGCTGTATTCAGTGTAATGGAGTAATGGATTTTCCGCAGCGGGCGGAGAACGGGATAGGTTGGGCCTGTGGCGGCGAAAAGACGGATGCTTCGACTAGCTATTGGAATGGGCTTGGCGGGCCAGTTGGGTGAGAAAGGCCAGAGGATGACGGTTTTGGAGCTGCTGCCTAATCCGCTCTTGCAGGATTTCCTCTTGCCAGGGATCCCCAGAGGACAGCCACTCTAGGTAGCTGAGCCCCGCCACCCGTGTCAGATAGGCCCCCGTCACTGCCTGCAGGGGGATCCCCATAACCATCAAGGGGCTGGCCTTGAGCAGAGAGCCCAAAGCCTGAGTAGCCAGCTCCAGCCCCCCCAGTTGCACCACCATTTGCGCCAAACTCTGGGCAATTTGCTGGGCCCGGCGCAAGGTAATGCGTCGGTCAAACACCTGGTGCAGTTCCCCGATCATGCGCGCCTGAATGGCTACTCCTGCCAGCACATCCAAAGCAGGAAGAGGGTTTGCCGCCAGGGCAGCAGCGGTGGCCCACTGCATCCGTTCCACGATCTGGCGACCCTGTTGGCGACGTTCTTCTTGGAGGGCCTGCTGGACGGCTTCGCTGAGAGTTCGGGTTTGCAACAAGGCATTGGCCAAGCGCAGGTGGGATCCCTTCTGCTGCAGCAGGTGAGCCATTTGTTGGATGAGGGCCTCTGTCTCGGGGGGCTGCGGCTCCCAAGTTTCCCACACAGAGCCATCTTCGGAGTAGTAGCGAACCTTGAGGGGCTCTGGATCAGCGGCGATGGCCACCACCTGTTCGGCAGGGATAACACCGGCGGTGCGTCGGCGCAAATGGGCCAAGATGGTCTCTACATCCTCCGGCAGCATCTGATCGGTTTTGTTGAGGGCCAGGATGGCGGATTTGCCCAGCCGGGCCAACTCCAGCATTTCGGCATATTCCGAAGCCAGCAGGTCTCCGGCCACCACCAAGATCAGCAGATCCGCCTTCTGGGCCAGGGCGCGGGCTTCCGCTTCCCCTGCTCCCCCAATCGTCAGCAGCCCAGGTGTGTCGGTAAGGGAAATGGGGCCGTTCCAGCCCTCCAATTGGTAGGTGTGGATGGATCCCTGCTGGGTGGTGCCCAGGGTGGGGGCTGTTTCGCCCACTGGTCGGCCCATCAAGGCATTGATCAACGAGGTCTTGCCGGCGGAACTGGTGCCGAACACCACCAGATGCAATTCCTCCTGGTTAAGCCGCTGATTGATCTCTTGCAGCTTGGCACGCAGGGCACGGCGACTGATGTCATTCTGTAGCTTCTGGATCAGGCGATCGGCATCTTCCAGATCGGCTTGCACCTGATTCCGCGTTAACTTAACCCGCCGCAGCGGTTGTGTCCGCTGGTTTGGAGTACTTTGCCGTCGGCCAGCCTGCTGCCACCAATGGCGCGCTGCCAGACCTGCTGCTGCTGTCCCCCCAAGGATGGCGCCCACCACCAGCTCCGCAAGAGGCTCGGAGTGGGGAGCCACGAAGCTGTAGATCCCGCCAACCCATTGCAGATATTGGCTCAGGGCCGCCAAACCCAGCCCTGCCCACAACCACACCCAAGTGGAGCGCGACAGCACCATCCCAACCCACAGCCTGCCCAGATCTCCAGATCAAAAAGCCAAAATCGACCGGTCATCCCAGAGGACAGCCCCCGCTGTCAACTGAATCTGCAACCGCTTCTCCAGCATAGGGCTTGCTGTAGCTGAGCATACAATTTTGTCAAGAGTTTTGCTGGGGATCAGCCACCCGCAAGTAAAAGAGGAAGGGGAAGCAGGAAGTCAAAAGCGCCCTCAGCTCAACCGGCCCCATGAGCCAGGGATCCCCTCTCCCAAAATCGCCGGCGGCTCCAGCGGTGCCGGCAAAAACTCGCCCCCGCGATAATCCAACAGCTGTGCCAGCAGCAAGTAGCCCACCCCCAGAGCAATGGCCAGGATCCCTGTAACGATTGCTACCCACTTAGGCCGCTCCACGCTGAATCTCCCCAATAAAGTGCTGGATCTCGATGCTTCTATGATGCCCGAAGTGGTGGCCCAATTCCTAACGCGGCGGGATCAAGACTGCATCGATGACGTGGATGATGCCGTTAGAGGCTTGAATATCGGCGGTCAAAAGCCTTTCTCTCACGGGTGGCCCTAGAGTAGAGCAGAGAGCACCTTGGCGCAGAAACAGCTGCCGTAAAGTTCGGTATCCTGGGGCTGTGATTGCTGGAGAGGAGAAAGGCCGTCAAGTACCCCCATTCTTAGCTGGGGGCTTGTGGGAGTAGGGCCTAGCCAGCCTGAAACCCCAAGGGCAAGGAAAGACTAGCCTGCCCAAGCAACCCAGTCATGGGGGGCGTTTGAAGGAGACTGAGCCGACTGGGCGTGGCAGCCCAAAGTACGTAGCGAATGCTTCCCTAGTTTGCTACCTCTACGTCGGCCAGGGGCGAAGGGATGTACATACTCCGCAAGGAGACTTACCGCATGTTCGTGCCCGTCGTAGACCACAACCAAAACCCCCTCATGCCGACCACTCCCAGCCGGGCGAGGCGGTGGGTTAAATCCGGCAAGGCTACTCCCTTTTGGAAGAGAGGGGTGTTTTGTGTTCGTCTCAACGGGGAACCTTCTGACCGGCAAACCCAACCCATAGCCGTCGGTATTGACCCAGGAAGCAAGAAAGAAGGGTGGTCGGTCAAATCAGCCGCACACACCTACCTCAACATCCAAGCGGACGCGGTTAATTGGGTGAAGGAGCATGTTGAGCAGCGTCGAAACATGCGTCGGTTGAGGCGGTATCGCCAAACGCCCTGTCGGCAACCGAGAGCGAACCGGGCTAGAGGCGGATTGCCCCCTTCCACCAAGGCTCGGTGGCAGTGGAAGCTCTGTCTTGCCAGGTGGCTGAGCAAGTTGTTTCCCATATCCGTATTTGTGGTGGAGGACATTAAGGCGAAGACCTCAGGCCAGCGTCGCTGGGACGTGTCTTTCTCCCCCCTAGAGGTGGGTAAGCAGTGGTTTTATCAACAACTAGCGGGCTTGGGGCAAGTGTTGATCCGTTCAGGGTGGGAAACCCAGCAGATGCGGGACGCCCTTGGGCTGAAGAAAACCAACAAAAAGACAGCCGAGGTCTTTGAGGCTCACTGCGTGGATGCGTGGGTGTTGGCTAACTCCGTAACCGGTGGGCACCTGCAACCTGACAACCGGCAGATGCTCATAGTAGTTCCTCTACGGTTTCATCGTCGTCAACTGCATCGTTTGCAACCGGCCAAAGGTGGGAAAAGACTGCCCTACGGGGGGACTATCAGTCTGGGTTTGAAGCGCGGCAGTTTGGTGCGTCATCCCAGGTGGGGGCTCACTTTTGTGGGTGGCAGTTCTGGGGGGAGGTTAAGTTTGCATTGCTTACGGAGCGGGAAGAGGTTGACGCAGAGCGCCAAAAGAGAGGATGTGCGGTACTTATGCTTTTGTTCCTGGAGGTTTTATGGAGAGTAAAGCCGCCCTCAAGAGCGGGGTTTCAGACCTAGGTTGTGTTGATCTTTAGCCAGAAGAGAGCACCTGCGAAGTAGAGAAAGCTCAAGAAGTTCCTGGCCAACTTGTCAAAACGAGAAAACAAATGCCGATACTGCTTTAGCTTCTGAAAAAAAGCACTCTACTAGGTGCCTCTCTCTGTAAACATGCCGGTCGTAATCTCGCACCACCCTCCTCTTCTTCCTAGAAGGAATCACCACCCGACTCTCCCTTATCACTTTCGTGCGTTCTTTTTGCCAGCTGTATCCACCTCGACTCCTGCCCAAGGCTTGCTCCCCTCTGGCTGCACAGGGGTGAGCACGAACGATAGTTGAGTCCAGGATAAGATGCTCTCAATCGGGTTCTGTGATGAAGAACTGAAACATTCTTTCCCAGACTCCCAAGCGACTCCAGTGATGGAATCTTGGGTAAACGGTGTACCACTTTCCACATCTTTCCGGGAGGTAGCGCCAGGGGGAGCCAGAACGAGCCATCCACAGCACGCCCTCGATAAACCGCTTGCATCCTGCCTCTTTGCCAATGTGGGGTTCTGTTCGCAGAAAAGCCAGAATCTTTTGCTATTTATTGTCATCTATGACAAGGCAACTCATCAGACCTTGCCCAAAAACTATCCTCACCTCATACTAAAAGTAAACACAGCCTAGTTTTTTCGATGAACGGGATCCCGTCGTGGCTGCGGCAACTCCGCTGCTGGCTGCCCTGGGTTGCTCTGCTTCTCATTCTGGTCTTGATCGGCTACTGGGTGGGTCCTCGGCCCAGAGCCTACCCCCAAGAGCCGGAGCTGCCCACCCTGGCCCCTCTGCCGCAGCACCCCCGCATCCGGGTGGTGTTCAACCAAAGCCGGGAAAGCACCTATCGGGATCCCTACCGCCAGATCCGCCGCTACGGCTACAACCTGGAAGAGTTGATCATTTCCCAGATTCGCTCCGCTCGGCAGTCGGTGGATATTGCCGTGCAAGAGCTGAACCTACCGCTCATTGCCCAAGCTCTGGTGGAGCGGCGGCAGGCGGGGATCCCTGTGCGTTTTATTACTGAAAACACCTACGTGCGAGCCTGGCACCAGCTCACCCCTGACCAAGTGCGGGCGCTGGACGAGCGCAGCCGTCGCAAGTTCGAGGAGTACCGCAACCTGGTGGATGTGAACCGGGATGGACGGTTTTCTCCCGAGGAGATTGCCAGCCGAGATGTGTACGCCTTGCTGGATGGGGGGCGGGTGCCCTGGCTGGATGATACCGCCGATGGCTCCAAGGGCAGCGGCCTGATGCACCACAAATTTGTGGTGATCGACGGGCAGAAAGTCTTGACCGGATCGGCCAATTTCACGCTCTCTGATATTCACGGGGACTTTGATGCGCCTGGCAGTGTCGGCAATGCCAACCATCTGCTGCTGCTGGACAGCCCGGAGCTGGCCCGCCTCTACACCGAGGAATTTGATCTCATGTGGGGCGATGGCCCCGGTGGCTTGACCGATAGCCGCTTCGGCGTGCAAAAGCTCAAGCGTTCCCTGGAAACGGTGTACATTGACGATGCCATTGTGGGGGTTCACTTTTCTCCTACCAGTCGCTCCCTGCCCTACGAAGCCACCTCCAACGGCATTATTGCCGCCACCCTGGCCCAAGCCCGGCAACAGGTGGATCTGGCTCTGTTCGTCTTTACGGATCCGGGCATTGCCAACCAACTCAGGCAACTGCGCCAGGAGCGTAACGTGGAGATCCGCGGGGTGTTCGACCCTGGTTTTGCCTTCCGGGACTACAGCCGCACCCTGGAGATGTGGGGGCTGTTGCTCCCCGACGAAAAGTGCCAGGTGGAGGCGGCGCGCCTGCCCTGGACGCTGCCGGCCCAGTCTGTAGGCATACCCAACCTCGCCCCCGGCGATAAGCTGCACCATAAGTTTGCCATCATCGATCCCGGCACCGCCAACGCCACCGTGATCACCGGATCCAACAACTGGTCGGTCTCGGCCAACCACCTCAACGACGAAAACTTCCTGATCATCCGCAATAGCCGAGTGGTGGATCACTTTGTGCGGGAGTTCGACCGGCTCATTGCCGATGCCCGCTTTGGCCCCAGCCGCCGCCTGCAACAACAGGCAGAAGAGGCGTCCCGTCGCTGCCCCAACCCCGTCCCCGTTGCCGCTTCCTTGCCTGAACCGGAGCCGGAGCTGCTGGAAGTCGAGGTCGTTCTTCCTCCTGAGGCGGGATCCCCTTCCCCGTCGGTTGCTTTTCCGGTGGCGTCTCCTGGGGGATCCCCTCGCGTTAACCTGAATACGGCCACGGCGGCGGAGCTGGAACAGTTGCCCGGCATTGGCCCCGCCCTGGCGCAGCGCATTATCGAGGCCCGCCCCTTCTCCTCTTTGGAGGATCTGCAACGGGTCAATGGCATTGGCCCAGCCCGGATTGAGCAGCTGCGGGATCGGGTAACCTGGTAGGAGTTAGCCCCCTCTTGGTCAGGTTGAGGGCGCGGAGTGCTTTCGGAAGTTCATCCCAGAGCAGCTCCTAAAGGGCCTCTCCCCTCGAATAAACCCCAAATTAAACCCCAAATATAGTCATTTCAGTTCAAACCAGGACACTGCACCCACGCCTAAAATGTTGGTCGCATCGGCGTTGCAGAGCAATAATGCAGGGGGCCAAAAGGCTTTTCAAGGACTCCGTCCCGCTGGCGCGATCAATGGCCCAGGTGTCTCACCCTAATCTGAAACGACTATAAATCAGGGATGCATAAGTCTATTCAGAAAGCTCCAGAAACGCTCCCATGCGGCGAAACTTTTGGTAGCGCTCCTCGCGCAATTCTCGCCCGCTCAGGCTAGAAAGTTCCTTGAGATGCCTGAGAAGAGCCTCTTTGAGGGTTTGAGCAGCTTCCAAGGGCGCGCGGTGGGCGCCGCCAACCGGCTCTGGCAGGATCTCGTCGATCACCTCCAGTTGCAGCAGGTCTTGGGCGGTAATGCGCAGGGCTGCCGCCGCTTGGGGAGCCTTCTTGGCATCCTTCCAGAGAATAGCCGCGCAGCCTTCCGGCGAGATCACGGAGTAGACGGCGTGCTCGAACATCAGGATGCGGTTGCCCACCCCAATGGCCAAGGCTCCGCCCGATCCCCCTTCGCCGATGACAGTGCAGATGATGGGGATCTCCAGCCGGAAAAGGGTCTGCAGGTTGGTGGCAATGGCCTCTCCTTGGCCCTCGGCTTCCGCCTTAACGCCTGGGTAAGCCCCCGGCGTATCGATGAAGGTGAGCAGGGGCAGGCCGAAGCGGTGGGCATGTTCCATTAGCCGCAGGGCTTTGCGGTAGCCGGCAGGATTGGGCATCCCAAAGTTGCGGTGGATGTTGTCTTTGGTGTCGCGACCCTTTTGGTGGCCGAGGATCATCACCGGCTGATCCCCCAGCTTGGCCAACCCGCCCACAATGGCTGGATCGTCCTGGCCGTGGCGATCCCCGTGCAGCTCAAACCAGTCGTCACAGATGGTCTGTACGTAATCCAGGGTGGTGGGGCGGCGGGGGTGACGGGCCACCTGGAGCCGTTCTACTGGCGTGAGCTGGCTGAAGATCTCGCGGCGCAGCTCTTCGGCTTTGGCTTCCAATTGGCGAATCTGCTCAGAAGCATCGATGTCGTTTTCTTCTGCCAAGGCCCGAATTTCTTGAATTCGTTGCTCCAGGGCGGCAACAGGCTGCTCAAACTCCAGCAGCAGGCGGTCGGTGGACTTGGTCATGACCGGTTGGCTAAATTTCGGGAGCGTGCTGTGACCGGCAGAGGCTGCACAGATTTCGGGGTCAGGCTTTGATCTTCTCACATGTAGATCCCGTAGGCTAGAGGGAGCAATCCCCCTACTGCCCAAGAGGGATCCCTTGTCTGCTTCTGTCTCTTCTCCCCCTTCACCCCTTCCCCCCTGGCTGCGCTGGGGGGTGGTGGGATCCGTCGTCCTGGCCATTGCAGGGGGCGCCTTTTGGCACTACGGGCGGCCCGAGCGGCAAATCCGGGCCCACACCCAGAGATTGCTGCGGGCGGTGGAGCAGCGCAACTGGGATCAGGTGGAGATGTTGGTATCTGAGGCCTATAGCGATGGTTGGGGCCTGAACAAGCAGCGGGCGCTGGCCTACAGCCGCGAGATCTTCGGCCAATTTTTTCGCTTGCGCCTCCAACCCCAAGCGCTGCAGGTGCAGCTCGACCTAGGGGATCCCAGTCGCCAAGGACGGGCCACCCTCTGGTTTGTTATCGAGGGCTCCGGCGGCCCCTTGGCCAACCTGACGCGAGATCAGGTGAACGCCTTGGAGCAACCCTTCCAATTGAATTGGCAGCGACGGGGTGGGGATCCCTTTCGCTGGGAGCTAACCCGCGTGGAGAATCCAGAGCTGCAACTGCCCCTTCTCCCTTCTCAAGAACAGGCAGGCCAGAGATGAGGGTCGAACACCAACAGGGGGAGCTGACCTTCAACTGGCGGGATCCACTGCACAATACCCCTTTGGCGGGCCTGAGCTGCATAGCGGCTGGGGAGGGCTGCAACTGGGAGGATGTCAGGCGGCGCAGGCTGCCGAGTGAGGGCGTTTCCCAGGTATTGGCCAAGTCGGATGGGCCGGGCCTGCCCTAGGTCAGACTCCAGTGGACTGACCTCCCCACAGCTCTTGCAGATAAGCCTGGCAGCGGCGCAGCAGTTGCCGACTCTCTTCAAAACTGATCTGCTCCAAGGCTTCGGAGTAGGAGCACCAGCGGTAGGCGGCCACCTCCTCTGGTTGCACCTGTAGCTCAGGGGGAGGAAATTGGGGCGGCAGCAAGGCCACGTAGTAGGTAACGGTTTTGGCCACTCGGTTCCCCTCTGGATCCGTAAAGGTGTAGGCTTCCTGCAGCGTCAAAGGGTCAGACTGGCCGGGCAGGGTCAGAAGCTGGTAGTCGGTCAAGCCGGTTTCCTCTCGCAATTCTCGCTGCGCCGCCTCCAGGTCGCTTTCGGAGCTATCCTTGTGCCCTTTTGGGAAAGCCCAATGCCCCTTCTGGTGCTGGATGAGCAGATACAAATGCGAAGAGCCCAGTCTGGGAGCTTCCTGGGCGGGTGGGTGGGGCAGGATGGGGATCACCCCATAGGCAGCATCTATCAGCATTGGGGAGCTAATCTCCAAAGAGTTTGATGGCTGGCGGCTTAGGAGCGAAGACCTCGTTGGGATCCACCTGCGGGCGCTCTACCCCCTGCAGGGGCGAGAGGGGGCGACCGGTGTCGAATTGGAAGAGATAGATGGGCAACTGGCCATTCCCCAGAGGCAAAAGAGCTAAAGTATCGATTTGGGTCAGGGCGTTGCGGCTGGTGGGTCGGGTTAGGTTGAAAGCAACGATTCGGTCTTCCAAGGAATTGTCCGGGCTGGAGCGCCGGCCCAGGCCAATGCTGAACTGCTGGTTGCCCTGCTCATCCACTCCCAAGGCCCGCACATCTCCCAACTCCGCTTGAGGAGCGCTCCCCGGCAGGCCGGCTACCACCGGCGGCGCATCCACCGGCGGCTGCGAAGGCAAAAAGCGCAACTCCCCACCTTCCGGTAGGATTTGGTAGTCCTGATAGTCGTGCTGGATGGAAAGGGATCCCCTGAACACGCGGCGGTTCAGGCCCTCCAGGGTCCAAAAGCCATAGCCCAAATTGATGCGGGTGCTCTCCGGCAGCCAGTAGCGCTCCCCTCCCTCGGGAGCTGGCACCGCCGTAAACCCCATCAGGACATAGGCCTGCCCCCACACCCCCGACAAAAACAGCAACACCTGCCGCGGCAGCCCCGACTGCGGATCCAGCCACAGCTCCCGCAACTGGCCTTCCTGAATGGGCTCTAGGCGCAAGTGCTGGACAGGGGATCCAGCCAAATCCACCCGTTCTGAGGAGAGGACGCGGTAGCGGCTGGGATCCGCCTTCAAGTAAAAGCTCACCGAGGGCAAGAGGGCTTCCGGTCGGCTCACATACACCGAGTACAGCTGCAGCAGATCCGACTGGTTCACCACTTCCAATTGGCGCGAATCCAAGAGGCGGATGCGATCCCCTTCGGCTACCCAAGCCTGCCAACTGCCGTCGCGGCGGTAGAGCACATCCAACGTGGCTGTGAAGGTTTGGGATCCCTCTACCCGCACCTGCTGGCGATATTGCAAGTTGGGCAAAGGGGGCAATTGCTCTAGAGCGGCGTTGTAGCGCTCCAGCCAAGCTTGGGGATCCTGCTTAGGGCTGGCAAGAGAAGAGGGAGCCGATTGGGCCACGGCTGGATCCCCTGACGGCAGACCGACCAGTCCCGTTGCCAGGAACACCACCCCGCCGAGATAGCCCCAGCCTCGAAGGGATCCCTGCCACTTCCTAAATTGGGAGGGTTCAGGGAACATCAGCTCACCTCGCAACACCGCTCTTGCTGCCCTTCTTGCCACTGCTTCTGCCGGGATCGGAGCGCTTCCCACGACCGTGAGTAACCCTTTGGAAGGGATCCCTACTCTCTGCCCGCCGATTGAGTACGCCTATGTACGCCTATTCAATGGAAATGGATTGGGGGCCGTCGGAGCGACCGGAAGGCGGGGGCTCCTCCACCCTCAGCCCCTGGGACTCCAGCCAACTGCGCAGCGGATCTTGCTTCACATCCAAACGCAGCAGGCCGCTGAGAAAACCGCCACAGAACGGAACAGGATTGCTCAGAAAGGTCTTCCAGACCTCATTCATCTCCATAGCCGCAACACCAACCACCCCCCCAATCCTAGCAAGGCCGGCAGGTGGGGATCCCCTCCCTTGGCTAGACGGCAATCAACTTCTCTCGGTTTATGTTCTGCAGCACACTAAAAATGCTGTTGCCAATGCGCTGGAACTCTTTACTGCTTTTGTCGGCAAAGTGCAATACCCAAGGAAGCCTACAGGCTTGAAAACCACTGGCGGGATGAAGCTGGGAGAGATGGTAAGTTTGTATAGCCAGAACTTCCAAAGGAGTGTTGCCGTGTTCATGGACAACTCGCAGCGGTCTTGCGCTGCCAATTGGCACCGAGGACTTCTTAATGGGCTGGCTTGTTACGAGCATAAATGACCTTCGTTCATGGTCAAAAATGACAGTGCCCATTGCAGCGTCTCTATAGCTTCCTTTTTCCTCTCTTCCCATTCTGACTGTGCCACTTTTGCGCACTCCAACAATATCCGCAGCAATCTTTTCTTTTCTTAGTTCCTCAATTGTTTTATCAAATTCGCCTCTTTGAACTAAGCCATCCCTCATCAAAAGAACCTTTCTAGGGTAGCGATGAAATTTGTTGTAGAATCTATTGACGAGCTTGGACACGGTTTGATAAATTGCCTCGCCGGAAAAAGTTTCTCCTCTTTGTATATCGGGCAACTCCCAGCCTAAGCTTTGACCATTGGCCAGTACCGCGAAGGCAGAGGTTCCGTAGTAAAGCTCTCGATTCGTCCCCACATCAAAACCAATGGTAAGCTCGGAGCACTCAGGATGATCGAGGGGTTCAAGCAACACGGGTTGCCACGCAGCTTTACACAGAAGTCCTAGTACGACATTTAGAGCTTTGTAGGGGTCAGCTCCAGGAATCATAAACTGAGTTGCTATTCCTGCTCGAAGTGCTTGCAAGCGGATCTTTTGCTTGTGCTCATTAGGCGACAAGGGCATGACAACCAGAACGGTTTTGATCCCTTTGTCGGCCCAGCTTTGCCAAAACCTCTGTTGAGCAAGGTCGCCTTCAGGCAAATCTTGACGGGTTGCGTAAAAGTCTATTTCAACTCTTGCTCCGCTCTTTTTAGCTACTTCAAGTAGGCACTTGCGAACCTCAGTAGGATACTCACGTTTATTATCGTCAAGATTTAGAAGTCCAAACTTTGTCTCGCCAACTCTTGCACATCCTTGGTACCTAACTCTCGCGGGGTTTTGGACTTGTCTATGACCAAACCCCAATAGCCTTGGCCTTGGCATAATGTATCCTTCTGCTTTTAGGGGATCAGCCTGAAAGTCAGAAATATTGTAGACATTTTCTATAATAGTTTTTGCGGTCTCTTTAGACTCTTTCAATCTCTCTTCTAAACTTTTTCTGATGTGCTCGCTAACCAAGGAGCTAACTTTTTTGCCAGTCCATCTTTGATCTTCTATACTTGCTAGCATCTCCAAAGTTAAAACAGGCGACAGTCTCCGCGATAGATGAAGGATAGGCTCTGCCTTTTGTCTGAAATTGCGTTCTCTCGAGACCACTTGAACCACCAGAGAGCCATCAACTTCTTCTGGAGTTGCTCCGTACTTCTGTACATGATAATCCGCTAAGCTAGTGTTTAGCTCCGCTAACCATACTTCCCTTGGCGACTGATTGGAAATAATGCCTCGATACTCCCAAGTTGGGTATTTATTATTTTTTGTCCTGTATGTGTTTCGTACAATTTCAATTGAGACATCTGGGTAATTTTCCAGCCACTCATGCAGCGTCCATGGGCTGTAGAAATGGTATCGGATGTCGATCTCTAGATAGAGCTTCTTATCTTGTCTAATAACAACGTCTAGCTCTCTTCCTCTGTGAACCTCCCACCCATCTCCGCAAAGTGGTTTTACTCCTTCCGAGTCCTCAATCCGTTCTACTCCTTCCAGACCCGTAACCCACCAGATCAATCCTCCTCCTGTTGATCGCTCAATCTCTGTTCTTTTGTACTTAGATCTTAGACTCCAATCTAGTTTCTTGCGCTCGAAAGTTTCTAGAGCCTGTCTCTCTGTAGGGTCTGTACAATCTAGAGCCTTAGAACCAAGCTCTTCCAACTCCCATTCCTCTGTTTTGAGTTTACTGGCCGGAACTTTTTCTCGGGTTATGATGCGATTTCCCAGACGAACAGCCATTACACCTAGCTGATTACAAATCTTGGAGAGAGCCCTCTGCTCCTCTCCTAGATCTGGAAGAGGGTTTGGCCTGCAACTATACTCATAGAAGGTGAGCTCTTCTTGAGTTAGCTCCTTGACGAAGAAGCGATTAAGAGTAACCTCAACTTTCTTCTGGAGTAAATTCATTGGCAGACTCTAGTTTCAAGTTTCTCTCTAGGATCTCTAGGATAAGCTCTAATTCTCCTGCTCTTCACGAGGGATCTCCAAACAACCCTGGCGGAGCCAAATCTCTGCTGATCGCCTCCGCCTGAAACCGACCGCTCATGCCCACCACCTGCCACTCGGCGCTGCGATTTCCCTGGCGGAAGCGCAGCCGTCGGGCTCGCAAGGGCACCACTTCTACGACTTCTACCGGAAAGTGTTGGTATTCGCCCAAGTACTCCCGGTAATCCGGGGGTAAGTTTGAATGACTGTGGATTTGAATCCAAAACACCCGTCCCGCTTCGTTGCCATAGGCGCGGATCTGCTCTTGACCTCGGTATTGCTCCACCCCCCGCAAGCGCTGTCGCCCCACCGGCATGGGCTGTGCCCATTCGGGCAAGGGATCCCCTAAGCTCACGGCCCACCCTGGCCCACCTAGCCCCAACCAACACAACAACAGCAGTCCCCAAACCCAAGGCCATCTGCGCGGCGTGCTGTTCCCGGTTTTCAAGGCTCGACCGAACATGGCAAGTTTTTCTCCGCAATTGAACCCAACGTTAACGTTTGGGATGGTTCAAAACAACTTTGTCTCAACGCACGCGAAAGCCGATCCGCCCGCCCTCAACATCGAAGGCAACGTCGATATTGAAAAACAGCGGCATGCCCAACAGTTGCACCCCCTGGTTGCCGTTGACGAAAATCCGATCTCGACTGGGCGTAATGGGAAAGCCAACCCGAATGCGGTAGTCAAAAGCCCCCTCCAGCACAGCTCGCCATTCAGCGCCGGGGGGCAAGGTCGAGGTGGAGAAAGGAGCTGCCCCCAACAGCCTGACATTGAGAAAAATGTCGGAAGAACCACTGTCAAAAACGGTGGGGCTGAGGGCATTTTGAATGGAAGTGTTGCTAATGCTGTAGGCCACTTGCAAAGCCTCATCCCGCCAGATGGGTGTGCCATCGGGAAAGCTTCCCACCTGGGGAAACTGCCGGAAATTGAAGCCGGCGGTGTTGGCAGCCGTTAGGCCAACCGTGAACAGGCCCTGGGTGGAGTTGAAGCCCCCCGTTTGGATCATGTACCCAGAGCGAAAATTGCCCGGAAGACGGGTGAGCGGGCTAAACAGCTCCCGGTTGGGGCTGCGCTCATCCAAGGACGTGCCTAGGATCCCGGCGAAGGGCCGCCCTTCTCCAAACAAGTTCTCTGAACAACTGGCCACCAGGGCGTCCACACAGGTGATCCGGTCGATCAACTGAATTGTTACCGGCTCTCGACTGGGGATCCCTCCTATGCTGAAGGGGGCGCGGGCCAACACGCCGATAAATTGCGTGCCATCTCCAAACGTCACGGTGGAAGGGATCCCCGTCCGCTCCAGGCCAAAGCGACCTGCTGCTGTCGCTATGATGCGCAAACCTGCCGAGCCGGTATCCAGTAACACCTCAGCTCCGCTCCCGGCCACCCCCACTGTCAGGCCCAGGAGCTTGAAGCGGCTGTTGCCCAGGGTACGCACCGGCATGGGAATCGACTCGGTTCCCGGTTGAGGTGGGAGAGGGATCAACGCAGGGGGGGAAGCCACAGATTCCCCCTGGCCAGAACAGCCGGCACCGAGCAGCAGCAAGGCCAAGATCCCAACTAGGGCGATTGCCATTCCCCAAGGGCTGTGCCAAGCCCACCCAGACCGTGGCTCATCCTTTGGGCCCGACCTCGCCTGCATTGAATACCCACACTGAATTAAAAGGAGCCTAGCCCGGTTGCAACCGGTAAACAGCACGCTCAAACCTGGGGGATTTGGATCCCGGCCAAAGACAGTGTACACAAAGCTGGCTGAGGGAGAGTGCGCAATAGCGCTGTCAACTGTGGAGTTGTGGGGCTGGATGGGCTGCAGCCTACAGCATTAGCTCCGCCTGCCAATCGACCACTTTTTGGAAGCGAAAAGCGCCCGCCAGGGCTCCCCAAACCTGCTGGTGGGTGATGGGATCCATCCCTCGGTCATGGCTGCAAAACTCGCTCTCGCTCAGGTGCAAGGTGGTCTGCAGATAAGTGGTTTGGCCGTTGCGCACCACGCAACACCGGCACCCCGGCTCCGTCACGCCGACAAAGAGGGATCCCTGCCTCTTCACCTGCACATCACACCCCTCTAGATAGGCTAGGTCGGCAGCCTGCAGTTGACTCAGTTGGTCTGCCCTCTCCCGAGCACAGCCCCGCCACCGCTGCGGCTCCAAAGGGCGATAGTTGCGAATCAGGATCCCAGCGCTTGCCTGAGTCAATTCCACCACCGCCTGCCGATAGGGATCTTCCAAATGGCCACTGTAGGCTTGCTCCACATAAAAGCCGATCCCGCCCAAAACGTGGGCCGGCAAGGGGCGGTAGGCCACCCGGATCTGGGCAAAAAACGGTGGATTTTCCCAGGCTTGCTCTTGGTTGCTGAAGTCTCCTGCAAGCCAACGCGCCATCTGCAGCAGCTCTGGGGAAGGAGTGCGATCCAACCCAATAGGCATAAGCGGGCATCCAGAACTTCTGTAAAAGGTGTGTACCGAAAATCTTAGGGAATCAAGTGTTAAATTATGTATCCTTTATGAGAATGTTCGCTCTGACACTGAAATGGCTCCCTTCCAAGCCGCAAAGCCGCGATTGAGGCTGACATCTTTCTTCACATTGTAAAGCTAGGTCAAGAAACGTTCTCTTTTGTAAAAAACTGCCGCTACGAAAGATAGGGAGCATTGGCCGGGATCCCAGATGGGAAACAGATTGAAAACCGATCTAAGCCTTTTTGCGCGAGGTAAAGCCGATTTACATTTTTTGATTTCATCGCTTCTTGCCTTCGCGGTAGAAAAAGACTGGAAACAAGGCGAGCCAACTTCTTCTCGTCTGCCAGTTGAGGTTGCCAGCAGCGGCTGAGGCTTCTTGTCCAAGTCCGATCCTGTAGATGGTGGCCTGGCTCTGGGGGCGAGCTTCGCTTGCTCATCTTGGTTCTATCGGCTTTGATCCCGTCGGCGGTTCTGTGAGTTAAACAGCACCTCTCGGCACTGGGGATCCAAGCGGTGTTGCATTCCTGGCCGGCAGGTGCTCTCTTGTCCGCTGCAGGGAATGTGGATTCATAACCTCTTTTACTTTCGCTAGGGAGATTCAAAACCATGAACGATGTATTTGGCAAAGTGGTTGCCCAAGCTGACTCCAAAGGCGCTTTTTTGGGGGAGAACGAGTTTGCCGCTCTCCAGCAGGTAATTGCTGAGGGGAACAAGCGTTTGGATGCTGTGAACCGCCTCACCAGCAATGCCTCCAAGATCGTGACCGATGCCATCCGTCAGTTGTTCGCCGAGGAGCCCAATTTGAACGCTCCCGGTGGCCCTGCCTACCCCAGTCGTAACGTAGCCGCCTGTATGCGGGACATGGACATTATTCTCCGCTACATCACCTACGCAGTGGCAGCCGGAGATGCCAGTGTGCTGAACGAGCGCTGCTTGAACGGCCTGCGGGAAACCTATCAAGCCTTGGGCACCCCCGGCAGCTCAGTGGCCAACGGCATCCAAAAGATGAAAAAGGCTGCGGTGGCGGTGGTAAACGACCCCAACGGCATCACCCGGGGTGACTGCAGCGCTCTGATTGCCGAAATCGAATCCTACTTCGATCGCGCTGCCGCTGCTGTGGTTTGATCCCTTGTGGACTGAAGTTTCTGTTGTGTCCGGATCCAGTTATGAAGACCTCTCTGGGATCTAAGACAACTCGGGTTGGCAGGGGATCCCTGGAAAAGTAACCTGTTTTGCAGCGATTTTGCAGTTGAGACTTTGAATCTTTTGCTTTGTTTTTTGCATTGAGCTTGAGTTAAGTAAAGGAGCGTTTTGAATCATGCAAACCCCAATTGTTGACGCCATCGCCACTGCCGACAGCCAAGGGCGCTACCTGAGCAACAGCGAATTGCAGGCCATCAATGGCCGTTTTCAGCGGGCTGCCGCCAGCATGGAAGCCGCCCGAGTTCTGAGCAGCCGTGCCGACGAGCTGGTGCGCGGTGCCACCGAAGCCGTTTACGCCAAGTTCCCCTACACCACCCAACCCGGTGGGCAGTGCCACACCCAAGCTGGCAAGGACAAGTGCGCCCGTGACGTGCGCCACTACCTGCGCTACATCACCTACTGCTTGGTAGCCGGTGGCACCGGTCCTCTGGACGAGTATCAGTTGGCCGGGATCCGCGAAATCAACGCCGCTTTTGAGCTCTCCCCCAGTTGGTTCATCGAAGCCCTGCGCTACATCAAAGCCAACCACGGCCTGACCGGGCAAGCGGCCACCGAGGCCAACACCTACATCGACTACGCCATCAACGCGCTCAGCTAAACCCTTGGCTTGGGATCCCTCTAAAAGGGCGACGCCGGCTAGCCAGTTGGCTCATCCCATAAACCAGGGGGGATGGCGAGGGAAGGTTGTTGAGGGCAACGGTGGTGAGCCTGCTACGTTGCGGAGAGATACGTTTGACCACGTGGGTTTGCGGATCAGTCTCCCCAATAGGAAGGCGCCACTGTTGCTCTTCTGCAGCTTGGGGCTGCCGATTTTTGATTTCTAATTTTAGTTTTCGATTTCTACAGTCGTTTCAGGCTAGGGTGAGACGCCTGGGCTATTGATCGCGCCAGCGGGACGGAGTCCTTGAAAAGCCTTTTGGCCCCCTGCATTATTGCTCCGCAACGCCGACGCGACGACGCAACCAACACTTTAGGTGTGGGTGCAATGTCCTAGCTTGAATCGAAATGACCCTAAACGCAAGCTTGTTCTCAATCTGTGTCCATTCAGTTCAATCGGGGGAATTAGCATGAGTGCAATTACAGCGGCAAGCCGGATGGGGATCCGGGGCATTACGGAGACCACCCCACTGGAGTTGCGCCCCAACGCCAGCCAGGATCAGCTCAATGCGGTGCTGCGGGCCATCTACCGTCAGGTGCTGGGCAACGACCATTTGTTTGGGGCCGATAGGAAGGAGCTAGCCAGTGCGGAATCGCTGCTGCGCCAGGGCAGCCTGACGGTGCGGGAGTTTGTGCGATTGATCGCCAAGTCCGAAGCCTACAAAAAGCGGTTTTTCTACCCCAACTCGCAAACCCGGGCCATCGAGCTCAATTTCAAGCATCTGCTGGGACGCGCTCCCACCAGCCCCAAAGACATCGCCCGCCATTTGGACATCTACCAATCTGGCGGCCACAGCGCGGAGATCGATTCCTACATCGACAGCCCAGAATACCTAGAAGCTTTTGGAGACAACATCGTCCCCTACCCGCGTGGGTTTGAATACCGCAAGGCTCATTCCACCCGCGACTTTACCAATCTCTTCGCTCTCTACGGGGGCTACGCCAACAACGATCGCTCCCAAGGGCCCAGACCCCGTTTGATGATGCCTTTGGCCACCGGGTTTACCCCGGCCATTCGCCGCATTGGGGTGCGGGGCCTGCTGCCGCCCAGCCCCATTTCCAAACACCTGGGGCCGCCAACGGGCCAGTCGGATCGCATGTTCTGTGTGGAAGTGACCCGACTGCTGAATCCGCCTTCGGCGCTGGCCACTTCCAGCCGAGTGCGCAAATCCAACCAGCAGATTTTCGTCTCTGCCGATCAACTGTCGGCAACAATGCAGCGGTTGCTCAAATCGGGCGCCAAGATCGTCAGTGTCCGCAGCGCTTAATCCCTTCTCGGTGTCCTCTCCGTTGTTGATTCCATGACCACTGCTGTTCCTCTGGATCCCAATCCGTCGGTGGATCTCACCCCGGCTGGACAAATCGCCAAGCTGCGCCACGGGGATCCGGGGGAACGCTACTATGCCGCTTGGTGGCTGGGACGCATGCGCATTGCCGAAGGGATCCCGGCCCTGATCGAGGCCCTGGCCGATGAAACGGATCGCACCGCTCAAGGGGGATATCCGCTGCGGCGCAACGCTGCTCGTGCTTTGGGTAAACTGGGATCCCTCGCCGGGATCCCTCCCCTGAAGGCGGCTTTGTCTTGCTCTGATGGCCAAGTGGTGGCAGCGGCTGCCCAGGCGCTGGTTGAGATTGCCCTTGCCAACAACCTCAATAGGGATCCCGACGAAGTGGAAAAGCTGGGATCCGCTTTGCTAGAAGGGCTGCGCTTTGTGGAGCGAGGACTGCAGACGGAAGCCCAGGCCGCCCTAGAGGCCATTATCGAGGCTCTTGGACAACTGCAGGTGACCGCTGCTCTGGAGCCAATCTGTCCCTACCTAGAGCACACTTCCATTCGCTTGCAATGTGCGGCGGCGCGGGCCTGCTATCGTCTCACCGGGGATCCGGCCTTTGCCCAGCGCCTGCTGTCGGTGTTGGATCACGACAACATCCATCTGCGGCGGGCTGCCCTTTTGGATTTGGGGGCCAGTGGCTATTTGCCGGCAGCACAAGCCATTGCGGTGGCGGCGGTGGAGGTCAACCTGAAGCTCCTCGCCCTCAAACAGTTGGTGGAGATCAACCTGGAACAACATCAAAGGATCCCCGGTGCTGAGCTGCAGCAGGTGCTCCGGCTGATCGACGAGCTGCTGTGAGCGGTGGTGCTTCTGGGCCCTTGCTGTTCACATTAGCGGGACGGAGTCCTTTGCAACTGACCTATCAAGGCATTGCCCATGAGTTTGTGCATCCCTCTGCAGCGATTCAAAGCCGTCAGAATCTGTCCGCTCGGCACCAGGGTTGGTCTCCGTGGCTGTAGCACTGCCTCAGTCTTTCCCCCTCACCTATCGAGGTATTGCCCTCGATCCTGGAGCAAGGGCAACAGCAAGGATCCCTGAGGTGCAAGGGAGCCCGGCAGCGGCTGTCTCCTCTCGGAAGCACTTCATGACCTTGGTCGAGGAAACCCATCGGCGGAACCTGCTGCACCGGCTGCAGGAGCGCATCCGTTCTGCTCAAGCCCGTGGGGATGAGCATCTGTTGCAGCAACTGGAACAGGAACGGCAACTGTTGGCCTGACAAGCTCGCTGCCTGCCCAAGGGATCCAGCTAATGCCCGACAATTGCCCAGAAGGGTTCGATATTCCCGATAATGGGAAGCGGCTCCTGGGATTCAAAGAGGGATCCGGGATCAGTTTGTTGTGTTGTTGAGGCAGTGGTTGGGGTGCAGGACACAAGGTAATGGAGGAGTCTGCCACTCAGGAAGAGATCCCTGGGGGATCTCCTTCAGCAGGGCCATCCCGTTCGTTGATGTCGGTGGCGGGCTTGGTGGCCGGGGCGACCTTGCTCAGTAAGGGCATAGGCTTTATTCGCCAAGCTTTGATTGCAGCAGTGTATGGCTCGGGGCCGGAGTACAGCGCCTTCGGGGTAGCCTACATCCTGCCCGGTTTTCTGTTGATTCTGCTGGGAGGGATCAACGGCCCTTTTCACAGCGCCATCGTCAGTGTCCTCAAAAAGCAGCGGGATCGGGACAGGGAGGATGCGGCTGCCTGGCTGGAATCCATTTCCACCTTGGTAGGCTGCCTGCTCCTGCTGGTCAGCTTGGGCCTTTGGTGGGGAGCGGACTGGGTGGTGCGCCTGAATGCGCCGGGAGCCAGCCCCGAAGTCCATGCTCTGGCCGCTGCGCAACTGCGGATCATGGCCCCTTTGGCCTTGCTCTCGGGGTGGATTGGCATCGGCTTTGGAGCGCTGAATGCTGCCGAACACTACGCCTTGCCTGCCCTTAGCCCGCTGATCTCCAGCTTGGCGGTGATCGGGATCCTGGTCACGCTGGGATGGACGGGGATCCCAACTTTGCTGGCCTGGGGCGTGCTCATCGGGGCCATTGCCCAATGGTTGGCCCAAGTTCCGCTCCAGATGCGGTTAGGGCTGGGGCGACCGCGCCTGCGCTTTGAGTGGGGATCCCCGCAGGTACGGGCGGTGGGCTTGCTGATGTTGCCGGCGGTGATCTCCTCCGGGATGATCCACATCAATGTTTATGTGGATCTGTTTTTTGCCTCTTTCGTACCTGGGGATCGCACCATCGGCAACTTGGGATATGCCCAGCTTCTGGTACAAACGCCGCTGGGGATCCTCTCCAACATGGTGCTGGTGCCCTTGATGCCTCTCTATGCCCAGTTGGCAGGGGATGGATCCCGTTGGCCGGAGCTGCGCCAGCGTATCCGCCAAGGGCTGATGCTTACGGCAATTGTGACCCTGCCCCTGTCGATGCTGTTGGTGGCTTTGGCCGAGCCCATTGTCCAAGTGGCCTACCAGCGGGGGCGCTTTACGCCGGAGGTGACACAAGAGGTGGCAGCCCTGCTCATGGCCTATGGTCTGGGGATGACCGGTTACCTGCTGCGGGATGTGCTGGTGCGGATCTTCTATGCCCTGGAGGATGGGGCTACGCCTCTGCGCATCAGCAGCATGGCCATTGGCCTGAATGCCCTACTGGACTTTCTATTTTTGCAGGCTTTTGGAGCGCCGGGCATTGCCCTGGCCACGGCGGGGGTTAATCTGGTGGCGCTGATCGGTTTGGGAATCCGGCTGCACCGGCACCTGCCAGGGATCCCTTGGCAGGAGATGGGACAAGCCCTGCTGCCGTTGCTGGGGAGCACCGTCCTGGCCGGGGGACTGAGCCATTGGCTGTGGACCCAACTGCGCTCCTACGAGATTGTGGGGTCTCCCCTGCTCACCGCCATCATTTGGGCCGGGCTGGCCGCGGGTTTAGGTCTAAGCTTGTTCGCCGCCGGAGCTCTCTACCTGCGGATCCCAGAAGTGGAGTGGGCAGCAGCCCGACTGCGGAAACGGGTAGGACGCTGGGGGAGCCAGTGGGCAAGCCGGAACTAGCTGATGGCTTCCAGGTAATCTCGCACGCGGTTGCGTCGCTTCGGCTGACGCAGCTTCTGCAGGGCTTTGGCCTCAATTTGCCGCACCCGCTCTCGCGACAGATCCAAGGCGCGACCGATTTCCGCCAGCGAATAGGTGCGCCCATCCCCCAAGCCGAAACGCATGCGGATCACATCCCGCTCGCGGCTGGTCAGATCCGAGAGCAACTGCTGTAGATCGCGATGCAGGGCTTCCCGCATCATGGTCTCTTCTGGAGAAATGTCGTCAGTTTCCAGCAAATCCCCCAGTTCGGTGTCCTTGTCTTTGCCCACCTTGGTTTCCAGAGAAACCGAGCGGGGCACCCGTACCAACAGCTCGCGTACTTGAGGCGGCGTCATCTCCAACTCGGAGGCGATGTCTTCGATGGTGGGGGTGCGGCCCTTTTCCTGGGAGAGCTTGCGCTGCGCTTTTTTGATCTTGTTCAGCTTCTCGGTGATGTGAACGGGCAGGCGGATGGTGCGGCTTTGGGTGGCAATGGCACGGGTAATGCCCTGCCGGATCCACCAGTAGGCGTAGGTGCTGAAGCGGTATCCCTTTTTCGGGTCGAACTTTTCCACCGCTCGCTCCAGGCCCAGCGTACCCTCTTGGATCAGATCTAGCAGCTCCAAGCCGCGGTTTTGGTACTTTTTCGCCACCGACACCACCAGGCGCAGGTTGGCCTTGATCATGTGTTCTTTGGCACGCTTGCCAATCCGCTGAATCTGCTGCAGCTTTTCAGGGGTCAGTTGCGCCCACTCGGGGTACTGGTTGGCCTTAGCCACCCATTCCGCAAGAGTGGGATCCCGTCCCAACTCTTTCTGCAAACGCAGACGCAAATCCAAGAGCTTCATGTAGTCTTGGACTTTTTGGGCCAGGGCCACCTCTTCATCGCGCCCCAACAGAGGAACACGACCGATCTCTTGTAAATAGAGGCGCACCAGATCGGTGGAGCGGCGGGTTGGCTCCTCTTCCAGAAACTCGCCATCGGCCAGATCCACCTCTGCTTCTTCGGCAGCCTCGAGGAGATCGGCGGGGCCATCCAACAAAATGTCGTTGAGTTCAGGTTCGTAGTTAGACATGTAGGGTGTTGCTGATGTAGCGACAGGGGTAGGCAGTTCAGTGGGCTGAGAGAGGAATGGTCAGTGATGTGGAGCAAGTTAAGCTTAAGTGTTCCCCAGCGGTAACTTCGCGCCTGCTCAACGCCTTACAGCAGTCAGAGGAAATCATACATTGACCTCTTCCTCAACCCGACCTCCTGCCCATGCCCCATAGGGAAAGGCTGAAGTAGTAGCGGAGGGGTCACACGGAGAGCGTGAGCCCCTTATCATAACTTAATTATAGTTGCATTTCTCAGCCCAGAGACATGAGAGCCAGCGTAGGATCCCCCCAGTTCAACCGTCACCGCCACTGCGAAAAAGCGCATTGCCCTCAGGGTGAACCCAGCAGCTCGTCTTTGGGGGAAGTAACCCATCCATCCTAGAGGGTCTAAACTTCAAAGGTAGCGTGTAAATTGCTTTGCCTATTCCAATCTGTTCGATTCTATTCGATGAACTGTTCCCATTCACCTATCCCACCCAGCTGTGGGGGAGCCAGACTCCCCGAACAGGTCAACCCCCTTCCTCTGGGCGGACTGGGCTCTGCTCAGGCACTTGGGTTGGCCATAGCCCCGCTGACGGGGGAAAAGGTTTCAACCTTGGCGTTGACGACTCTATTGGCCATCGGTCTATTCTTTTTCCTGCGAGCTTCGGGCAAAGATCGCGTTGAGACTCGCGTCTATCTCAGCAGTCGCAGCCTGGAGGAAATGGGATCCGCTCTACGGGAGCACTTGGAAAGGCGTGGCTATCGTCTCCAGTCCGCCGATGCCGAGGGGATCGCCACCTTTGCAGGGCAGGGTCAGGCTAGCGTGGGGCTGGCCCTTTTTTTGACGGGGCTGGCGGGGACGGGACTGGCCTGTTTGGCCTTGGTGCTGCAGACCCTTGAGCCGGGGTGGGGAGCTTGGCCCTGGATGGTGGTGCTGGCTTCTCCTTGGGCGGGTTGGTACTACCGGCAGCGCAACCAACGCCCGGAACAAATCCGCCTGAAACTGCAGGAAGCCGACGAGGACTCCGTCCCGCTCCCCTTCTGTGGACAGCACGGTTCCCCCACAGCACCAACGCGAACGGCCCCTGGATCCCATCTGTGGGTGGAGGGGCATCGGGATGAGCTGGATGGGCTGGCTGCAGCCCTGAGGTTGCAAGAACGGGATCCCGACAGGGGTAGGGGAGTCTAAGGCCAATCGGGAAAGAGAGGCGCTGGGATCAAAGACAGTTGATCCCCAACGGCAGGGTCGGGGATCCCATTGGGAGCGGGCTCTTTTTTGGAGTTCTTTTGGGCGAGGCGGCTTTTCCCTTGGTTTCTCAAGCCCAGGCCGATGCGGCTGTGTTTTTCCACCAAGGCCAGCACCTGTTCGGCTCGCTGGATTACCGGCTGCGGCAGGCCAGCCATGCGCCCCACCTCAATGCCATAGGAGCGATCTGCCCCCCCAGGCTGTACCTGGTGCAGGAAGACAATGCGATCCGGCAGCTCTTTGACCACCACCTGAAAGTTGGCCACGTTGGGCAGCAAGGTCTCCAGTTGGTTGAGCTCGTGGTAGTGGGTGGCAAAGACCGTACGGGCGCGCACCTGAGTGGCCAGGTATTCCGCCACCGCCCAGGCAATGGAAAGGCCATCGAAGGTAGCGGTGCCTCGGCCAATCTCGTCCAGCAGCACCAAGGAGCGCTCGCCGGCGTGGTTGAGGATGTTGGCGGTCTCGTTCATTTCCACCATGAAGGTGGACTGGCCGGTAGCCAGATCGTCCACAGCGCCAATGCGGGTAAATACGCGGTCGCAGAGGCCCAACTCTGCCCGCCGCGCGGGGACAAAGCTGCCCATCTGGGCCAGGATTTGGATGAGCCCAATTTGCCGCAGGTAAGTGGACTTGCCGGACATGTTGGGCCCGGTGAGGACGATCAAATCGGGGCCGTGGGGGGATCCCAGTTGCACCGAATTGGGCACGAAGAGGCCCTGGGGCAGGGATTTTTCCACCACCGGGTGGCGACCCTCCTCGATGATCAGCCGGCGGTCTTCGGTGATTACGGGACGGGTGTATCCCTGCTGCACGGCCACTTCCGCCAGGCCAAACAGGGCATCGACAGCAGCCAGGGTCTGGGCCACTTGGCGGATGGCTTCGGCCCGGGATCCTGCCTCTTGGCGCAACTGCACAAACAGCTCGTATTCCCGCTGGTTGATGTCGGTCTGGGCGGTGAGAATGCGGGCCTCTTTTTCTTTCAGCTCAGGGGTAATGAAGCGCTCTTCGTTAGTCAGGGTTTGCTTGCGGATGTACTCTTTGGGGACTTGGTGGGCCTTGGCGCGGCTGATGCTGAGGTAGTAGCCGAAGGCCTTGTTGAAGCCCACCTTGAGAGTGGGGATCCCGGTGCGGTCGCGCTCGCTTTTTTCCAACTGGGCAACCCACTGGCGGTCTTGCTCCACCTGCTGCCGCAGCCTGTCCAGCTCGGGATCCACGCCGGCTCGGATGAGGCCCCCCTCGGTGAGCACAGGGGGAGGGGAGGGCAGGAGGGTGTGCTCGATGCGTTGGCCCAGCTCAACCAGGGCGGGATCCACCTGTTGCAGGCTTTGCAAGAGGGGAGTCTTGGCTTCCTCCACCAGCTCGGCCAACTGGGGCAGTTTGCCCAAGGAGGATCCCAGGGCCACCAGCTCGCGCGGGTTGGCGGTGCCCGATCCGACGCGGTTGGCCAGCCGCTCCAGGTCGTACAGAGAGTCCAGAAGGGATCCCAGGCGGGCCCGCAGAGAAGGGTTTTCCAAAAGCTCTTGGATGGTGTCTTGGCGAAGGCGAATTTGCTCCGAATCCCGCAAAGGCTGCAGCAACCAGCGCCGCAAAGTGCGCCCCCCCATGGCTGTACGGCTGTGATCCAGCACCCAGAGCAGGGATCCCACAAAAGCCCCCTCTCGGATGGTCTGGGTGAGCTCCAAGTTACGCCGGGTTTGGGCATCCAAGATGAGGTAGTCCGTGAGCTGGTAGGTGCGCGGGGGAGGCAGGAGCGGGTGGCCTCCCTGGGGAGAAGGCTGCAGCAGGGTCTTTGGTGCTACGCACCGCTGAGGCGAATGGGTTTCTTCTAAGTAGTGCAAAAGCCCTCCCGCTGCTCGCACCGCCAGAGGCAATCCCTCACAGCCCAATCCTTCCAGAGAGCGCAGGCCGTAGGTTTGCATGAGGTTCTCCCGCGCCACCGCCAGTTCAAAAGGTTCGGCTGGGCGCAGGGTATAGGCGTATTGGTTGGGGAGACCCAGGGGCTTCTGGGGATCCCCTGGACGGATGAGGCCTAGTCCCAGCCCCTCCTCGGTGGGCAGCAAAACCTCTGCCGGCTGCAGCCGGGCCAGTTCCTGCTCCAGTTGCTCTTGCCCCTCGCTCTGACACACCCAGAACTCGCCGGTGGAGATATCCGCATAGGCTAGGCCCCAGCGGCAGGGAGCCTGCTTCGATCCTTTGAGCCGCACGACGGCTGCCAGGTAGTTGTTTTGCCGCGCCTGCAGCAGCTCCTCTTCGAGGACGGTGCCAGGGGTGATCACCCGCGTCACTTCCCGCCGCACCAAGCCCTTGGCCTGATCTGCCGGCTCCATCTGGTCGCAGACGGCCAGGGCATAGCCTTTGGCCACCAACTGGGCGGCATAGCGGTCAAAGGCGTGGTAAGGGATCCCGCACATGGGCACCCGCCCTATGGCCCCTGCTTCCCGCCCGGTGAGCACCAGCTCCAGCTCCCGCGACACCACTTGCGCATCCTGGAAAAACATCTCGTAGAAATCCCCCAGGCGGTAGAGCAAGATGGCGTGGGGATACTGCCGCTTCAGCTCTACGTAGTGCTGCATCATGGGGGTGAGGAGGGTGGGATCCACCTCTAAGGCATCCCAAGTAGGCTCGGCGGAAGAACTCATGGCATCAAAACGTGGGCAAGCAATGGGCTGAAGGTTCGGAGTCTAGCCAACTCGGGCCGACCAGCTTGGGCCATTCTAGATCCAGGTCTAGATGAAGTTTGAGACGTTTCCCCAGCCCTTCTCCCCTGATTCCCATTTCGCGGTTGGTTGCCATGACCTCGCTCAGGGTAGTTGGATCCCCCCTGAGGTAAGTCTGAATGGCTGGGCAGAGGCGCTGCCCGGTCTTGTCCAAAAGCCCTGAAGCGCAAGAGGGAGAAATTTAGGCACAAGCTATTGAAACTGACTTGCAACATCCAAGAAGCCTTGCTATTCTAGCGACTACGTTTTGTTGAGTTTGACTTTCAATAAAGCTCGGGAGGGAGGCCTGGCCAACTTGGCTGAGTTTTCCATCCCGCCCTTGCGGGCGGAGGGGGTTTCTTGGCCTCAGAAGGCTCTCTTCCTGGGCAAAGCTCGAGAGGTTTTCCCGGTGCTGGTCGATCGCGAGTGTCCGTATACAGAGGTTGAGGGGGGCAGAGGCTGGGGGCAAAGAAAGCGGCTGCTCTCGCCAATCGGTTTGACCTGTTTGCTATTGAGTTTCATTTTCCTAGTACTTTTGGTCTCGATGGCTTTGGGATCCGTTCCCATGACTTTCCCAGAACTCTGGCAAGCCCTGTGGGGGCAGGGGGATCCCATTCGGCAGACGATTGTTTGGCAGTTGCGGCTGCCGCGGGCGCTCTTGGCCCAGTTGCTGGGGGCGGCTCTGGGGATGGCAGGGGCCCTGTTGCAGGGGATGCTGGGCAATGGGCTGGCGGATCCCTACCTGTTGGGCATCTCGGCAGGGGCGGGCCTGGCGGCGGTGGGGCTGCTCACCTTGGGGGAGTGGACGGCTTGGGTGCCTCTGGCCGCTTGGGTGGGCGGGGTGCTGACTACCGTGTTGGTGTACGGGTTGGCGCGTACTCCCTCGGGACTGGCGGTGGAGCGGCTGATCTTGGCGGGGGTGGCCGTCAGCGCCCTGTTTGGGGCCATTAGCTCCACCTTGTTGTTGATGGCAGATGACCGGGTGCAGGTGGCTCTCACCTGGTTGATCGGCAGCTTGAGCGGGCGGGGCTGGCCAGAGGTGCAGGTGGCCGGGGCGTATATCCTGGTCGGCTTGGGATTGGGATGGGGGCAGGCGCGGGCTTTAAACCTGCTGAGCTTGGGGGAAGAGATGGCGGTGAGTTTGGGGATCCCTCTGGCGCGGACGCGGGTGGTGATTGGTCTGGTGGCGGCTTGGCTGGCGGCAACCGCTGTCAGTGTGGGGGGGGTGATCGGCTTTGTCGGTTTGGTGGTGCCCCACATGGTGCGGCAGGGGGTGGGATCCGATTACCGCTGGCTGTTGCCCCTTTCTGCCTTGGCAGGGGCGACCCTGCTGAGCGGTGCCGACATCCTGAGCCGTTTGGGCCCGATAGAGCTGCCGGTGGGGATTGTCACCGCTGTGATGGGGGCTCCCTTTTTCGGCTGGCTGCTGCGGCAGCAGGGGGCGGGGCGATGAGAGAGCCCATCCTGCAGGTCGAGGACTTGAGCGGGGGCTACGGATCCCGGACGGTGGTGCGACAGGTGAGCTTCAGCGTGCAACAGGGGGAATGGCTGAGCATTGTCGGCCCCAATGGTTCGGGCAAATCGACGGTGCTGCGGCTGTTGAGTCGGGTTCTGACTCCCCAAGCTGGGCGCGTGTACCTGGACGGTCGGGATCTGCACACTCAACTCACTCCCCAGCAGGTGGCCCGGCAGTTGGCTCTTTTGCCCCAGCAGCCGAGGATCCCGGCAGGGCTGACGGTGCGGCAATTGGTGAGTCTGGGGCGTTCTCCCCACCAGCCCTGGTGGGCGTGGCAGTTGACGCCGGCGGATCGGCAGCGGGTGGAGTGGGCTCTGGAGCAAGCAGGACTGGGATCCCTGGCGCTGCGGCGGGTGGAAACCCTCTCGGGGGGCGAGCGGCAACGGGCTTTTCTGGCGTTGGCTTTGGTGCAGGAGCCGCAGGTGTTGCTGTTGGATGAGCCCACCACCTTTTTGGATCTGCGCTACCAACTGGAGCTGCTGGAGCTGTTGCAACGGCTGAAGCAGGAGCAGGGGCTGACGGTAGTTACGGTGCTGCACGACCTGAACTTGGCCATTCGCTACAGCGAGCAGATTGCCTTGCTGGGATCCGGCCAGATGCAGGCCCTGGGGTCTCCCTTGGCGGTGTTGACCCCCAGCCGGGTGCGACAGGTGTTTGGCCTGGAGGTGGAGTGGATCTCGACTCCGGTAGGGCCACAGCTTTGCCCCCTGCGCAGCACAGCTCCAGCGGCAGCAAGGCTCCTCTCCCTGCCGGTGTCAGGGTGCTGAGGGAGGGTTTGTCCGGTTTTGCAGTGAATTTTCCCTGTTGTGGATTTCGAGGAGCATGAGAGGTTATGCGCGTGAACGGTCGTTGGTGGCGGGTGGTGAGTTTGGGGTTGAGTTTGGGAGTGGGCTGGGGATCCCTGTCCCAGGCTCAGCCCAATGCCCGGATCCCTGATTCGACAACTCCGCCGCTGTTGGCCCAGGCCACCCCTGCACCGACCACCCTGCCAGAGCAGATTAGGGAGCTGAAGGCGCAAATCGAAGCTGCCCGCCAGCGGGGGGATCAGGCAGAGGTGGAGCGGCTACAGGCCGAGCTTCGGGCTCTCCAGCAGGAAGGCACGCCGATCTTTAACCTGCAACAGGTCACCGTAACCGGTACTCGCACCGAGCGCACCTTGGCCGACTCGCCCGCCAGCATTACCGTCATCGACCGGGAGCGGTTGCGGCGGGAGCTGGTTCAAAACATTCAGGATCTGGTGCGCTACGAGCCGGGGGTGAGCGTGCGGCGCAGCGTTCGCTACGGCCTGCAGGACTTCAACATCCGCGGCCTCGACGCCAACCGGGTGTTGATCCAGGTGGATGGGATCCGCCAGCCGGAGCGATTTTCCTTCGGCCCCTTCACCATTGGCCGGGATACCTTTGAGCTGGAGACCCTGAAAACTGTAGAAATTATCCGCGGCCCCGCCTCCACCCTCTACGGCAGCGACGCGCTGGGGGGTGTGGTGACCTATACCACCCTGGATCCAGCCGATCTGCTGGGGGAACGGGACAGCCATGTGGGCCTGTCCAGCCAGTACGACAGCAAAAACCAAGGGTACGTCAACACCCTCAGCTTGGCGGGTCGGCAGGATAACTTAGAGGCCCTGCTCATCTACACTCGCCGCGACGCCAGAGAGCCGGATATCCAGGCGGATCCCAGTTTCAAGGATCGGCAGACGGTGGAGGGAGACAATGTTCTGGCCAAGCTGGTCTATCGCTTCAGTCCCTTTGACAGCCTCACCCTGACGGCGGAATACTTCCACAACCGCACCACCACCACCTTTTCGCCCCGCAACCTGGATCCCGGCATCCGCCTTTTCAGGGAGACCATTGAGACCGAGCGCAGCCGCCTCAGCTTGGAATATCGCTACGCCAACCCCGATACCCCCGCTTTTGAGCTGGCCACCGTCCAGATCTACTACCAGCCGGCCCGCACCCAGGAGCCCAGCGTGGAAGAACGCACCCTCACGGTACAAGGTCGGCCCGTGCCCGTGCGCCGGGATACCTTCAACGAGCTGGTCAGCAACATTCTGGGAGCCAGCGTGCAGGCCCAGAGCCGCTTTCAAACCGGGGACATCTCCCACCGCTTGGTGTATGGAATGGAGATCTCCACCACCCGCAACGAACGTCCCCGCAACCGCTTCCAAACCAACCTGCTGACCGGAGCGGTAACCCAAAACATCCCCCCGGACACTTTTCCCACCAAAGATTTTCCCGACTCCGATACCGTGCGCTTTGGGCTGTATTTGCAAGATGAGATCGACTTTGGGGGCGGCAACTTTACCCTCATCCCCGGCATCCGCTACGACACCTACCGCCTCACCCCCAGCCCTGACGAAGCCTTCTTGAAAAGTGGGGCAGAAGCCGCCAGCCTGTTTGCCGATGCCATTTCTCCCAAGGTGGGCCTGGTGTGGAGGATTAATCCCAACCTCACCTTTACGGCCCAGTACAACACCGGTTTTCGGGCCCCTCAGTACAACGAAATCAACAGCGGCTTCACCAACCTGGTCAGCCCCTTCTTCCGCTACCGCACCCTTTCCAATCCCAACTTGCGACCGGAAACCAGCCAAGGCTTTGAAGTGGGGTTGCGGGGGATCTACCCCCAGGCCAGCTTTAGCTTGGCCGCCTACTACAACACCTACAACGACTTTATCGAGGCTTTCCGGGAGGTGGGATCCGAGCCTTCACCCCCCGGCCCGCCAGGGAGCCCGCCACCTCCACCGGTGACTCTCTTTCAGAGCCAGAACGTCAGTCGGGCCCGCATCTATGGTGTAGAAGCCACCGGGCAGTACTTCTTCAGCCCCGATTTGACCGGCTGGAGCCTCAATGGCAGCTTTGCCTGGGCGGTGGGGGATAACCTCACCGAAAACAAACCCCTCCTTTCCATTGAGCCACTGACGGCAGTACTGGGACTGCACTACGACGATCCCAGCCAGATCTGGGGAGCCAGGTTGGTGGCCACGCTGGTGGCGGATCCCCGCGACCCGCAACGGGAGGTAGTGCAACCGAACCCCAACGCTCCACCTCAAATTCCGTTTGTGCCCAAGGGCTACACCGTGGTGGATCTGCTGGGCTACTACAACCTGGACGACAACTGGCAATTGAATTTCGGGGTGTTCAATCTCTTTGATGAAAAGTATTTTCTCTACTCCGAAACCCGCTCTCTCTTTGTCGGCCCTGAAGTGGAACGGCGGGCCCAGCCGGGACGGCATGCTGCGCTCAGTTTTTCCACCCGGTTTTAGGGGCCAAGACCTGAGGCCGTGTTTACTCTGGATCCTGCTCTAACCGATGCTTGCCGAGCCACCTGCCCGCACCCCCAAGGGATCCCTCTCTCTTCTTCGGAAGTCCTGTCCCCAGCTTTTGTGGCGACTGCAGGGGTGGTATTGGCAGCAGGCGGGCATGGCCTGGGAGGCGGGGCTGGCTTGGTTGGCGTTGTGGCTTTGGGCTGGCGCAAGAGAGAGCGGCTGGCTGGAGTGTGCCGAGGAGCTGCTGCAAGAGGCTTGGGTGGCCGGCTATAGCTGGGCTGCCCTCTGGACAGCTTGCCAGGAGGGGGAAGATCCGCCGGGGACCGTCCTCCACCTGCGAGCCAGGGATCCCCGACCGCTGCGCCGGGAGGGGTTGATTTCCCTCCTCTTGCACCTGATGGCGCTGCTGGGGCTGGCTTGGTGGGGATCCCGGCCTTTATCAGACGCAGAACTCCGGATCCCAGTCACGCTTTTGCTGGAGGATCCCGAGCCACAGTTGCTCGAACCGGATTCAGAATCCATAGAATCTCTCCCACCAGAGCCAACAGCAGAGCCGCCCGGCCCGGCCCCGGAATCGCCCCCTGCAGACGATCTATCCCCACCGGAGCCTGTGCCCCAAGAGATCGAGATGCCAGCCATCCCGGAGGCTGAATCTTTGCTGGCCCTGCAAACTCCGACCCCTACGCCTCCACCGACCCCTACACCCATTCCCACGGCAAAGCCAGAACCCACCCCTACTCCTCCACTGACCCCATTACCGACAGCCACCCCGCAACCCACTCCTCCGCCACAACAGCCCACCCCAACTCCGGCGGTTACCCCCACCTTTACAGCGACTCCACTCACCTCCGCCCCGGTTACCTCAAGCACCCCTCTGCCCCGCTTTACCCCCTTGATCCAAGGGATCCGTTCCAGCGTAAAGACTGCCGCCGCTCCGCCTTCCCCCGGCAGCGAGAGCAGATTGGGGCCAAGGGATCCTGAAACTGGGACACCTGGCGGTATAGGTGCAGCCCAACCCCATTCCTCTGCCCCAACACCTGCCACCCCCAGTTCCTCCCCACCGACAGTGGCTGCCAACCCCCAGCCGGACATCCTGGCCCGCCCGATCCCCGGTCGCAATCCTCCGCCCCCCTACCCTCCTCAAGCTCGCCGTCTCGGCCAACAGGGGCAGGTGCTGCTGCGGGCCAAGGTCAATGCCCAGGGGCAGGTGCAGCAGGTGGAGATCGCCTCTTCCAGTGGGTTTCCCGCCCTGGATAGGGCAGCGCAGGAGGCGGTGCAGCGGTGGGAATTCAGCCCGGCCTTGAGAAACAACGCCCCCATCGAGTCTTGGGTGGTGGTGCCCATCCAGTTCACCCTCAATTGATTGCTGTTTGGGAATTGTTTTGGAGATTGTCTATGCTGTCTCGTCTTTCTCGCCGTCAACTGTTCGCCTTTGGTCTGGCCAGCGTGGGGGCCTGGGGAATGGGGCGTTTGGCCCAAGCCCAAGGTCGGATCCCTCAGGAGCCACTCCTGTCAGCGAGACAGAGTCCTTTTCGTCGGGTAGCCAGCCTCACCACCTTGACTGCCGATATCCTCTATCGCTTGGCCCCCGATAGGTTGGTGGGGATCCCTGCCGGTCGTTTGTTGGAGGAGGATCCCCGCTTCCAAGGCTTGACCCGCCTGGGGCTGGGCAACCAACCCAACCTGGAGCAGCTTGTGGCCCTACAACCGGACTGGGTGGTGGGGGCCAGTGGCTTTCACGAGGCTCTGGCAGAACGGCTGCAGGAGCTGGGGATCCCCACCTACCTCACCCGCGTGGACAGTTGGGCTGCTTTGGAAGAGACGATTGCCACCCTGGCTGCTGCTTTGGGGGCGGATCCCGATCCCTTGCTGCGGCAGTATGGATCCCTTTTGCCCCAGGAACTGCCCCGCGTTCGACCCAAAACCTTGCTCTTGGTGGGCACCCAGCCGATTCTTTCTCCCAACCGGCAAAGCTGGGCCGGGGATCTGCTGGAACGCTTTGGCGCGGACAATCTCACCGCTACCTTGCAAAGCCAAGGGCCTTTTCGGGGCTACGTCACCCTTTCGGCAGAGCGCATCCTGGAAGCCAACCCAGAAGTTCTGCTGGTGGTCAACCCGGAGGCGGCGGATCCCTTGGCGTTTTTCCGTTCCCGCCCCTTTTGGAATCGGTTGCAAGCCGTCCAAACTGGGAAAGTTTATGGATTTGACTACTACGGCTTGGTCAATCCCGGTAGCTTGGAGAAAATTAGAGTTGCCTGCGAGCAGTTAGCCCGCATTTTTTGAACGGACTTGGAGTGTCTGATACATTTACGCTGAACACTGCTGAACATCACTGTTCAACTATGCAGCGATAGCATTCTGTTTGTTTCCAACCAGAATGGCGGTATCC
>NZ_JBSSDE010000018.1:0-58057 GCF_054060435.1 Thermostichus sp. MS-CIW-34
TTGGATAACAGTAGTCATGAGGACAAACTTCCCTAAGGAAGCGCGAAGATTGACAACCTAAACTTAAAACATCCGTTAAGTTTCGTCAACTACCTGCCTCAAAAATGAGGAGGGGATCCCTTTCTCTATCGGCTGCCCCTCGGCAGAAAGAGGGCTTCTAAGGCCTGGCCGAGAGTCGGTTCCATCACCACCCGGTCTTCGTAGGCAGCGATCACCCGGGTGAGCTGAGGCAAGCGGCCCTGTTCTGCTTCGATGTAGAGGGGCTGAACATAGAGCAAAGAAGTCTCGATAGGAATGACCAGCAGCGTGCCCAGGTTCACCCGCGACCCATGCTGGTTCCAGAGGGAAATTTGCTCGGAGATTAAGGGATCCTGATTGACCCGTGCTTCCACCTGTTCCGGGCCATAGATGAGCCGTTGCTTGGAAAACTCGTACACCAGGAGCTTGCCGTAGTTTTCCCCGTCGCAGCGGGCCGCTATCCAAGCCACCATGTTCTGCTTGTTAACAGGGGCATAGGGGGAGAGGAGGACGAACTCAGGAGTGTGGTTTGCAACCCCTTGGGGATCCCTCGGCAAGGTGAGAATGAGATACTGCGGCTGCATGGGAATGCGCCGTCGATTGCGGAACTGGCCGGGGATCTGCCATTGATCCTCGCGGTTGTAGAAGAGGCGGGGATCCGTCATGTGGTAGGTGGCAAACTGCTGCGCTTGCAGGCGGAAGAGGTCTTGGGGATAGCGGATGTGTTGCCGCAGCGGCTCCGGCATTGCCTCCAGAGGCTTGAAGAGGGTGGGGTAGATGCGGGCGTAGGCTTGGATGAGGGGATCCCGAGGGTCGGCAATGTACCAATCGATGCTGCCGTTGTAGGCGTCCATCACCGCCTTGACCGAGTTGCGGATGTAGTTGAAGGGAAAGCCGGGCAGGTGCTCCGAGTAGGGGTAGCGGCTGCTGGTGGTATAGGCATCGAAAAACCAGTAGAGCTTGCCGCCTTGAATGACCAGGTAGGGATCCCGGTCGTAGAGCAAAAAGGGCATCACCCGACGGATGCGCTCGCGGATTTGGCGGCGATAGAGAAAGCGGGTGGCAGAAGACAGCTCGCGGCTGAGAAGGATGCGCAGATCGCCAAAATGCCAGGCGTAGAGAAACCGCTGCCAGAGGTGGGGAATGGGCACGCCACCGCTGCCCCGGTAGCTGCTGTACACATAGCGCTCTGCTGCAGGGTAGTCCAATTCCCGCGCCTCAGCGCCCACGAAAACATCGGTGGTGGTCAGCTCGCCATAGTAGAGGGCCGGCTGCTCCACCCGCAAGACGGAGGCCACCTCAGGGTAGCGAGGAGAAACCCGCGGCGGAATATCCGATAGGAAAAAATCCGGCAGGCCTTCAGGGGTCACCACATTCACCGGGCTGAGGGTGAGGCCATAGCCGTGGGTGTAGAAAAACCGCCGGTTAACCCAGGTTTGGGCGGCGGGGGGTACCTGGGCAAAGTCCAGCTCGCGGGCGGCATGCATAACTTGGCGCAATTCTCCCCCAATGCGGTAGCGATCCACATTCACATAGGGAAATTGGTAGTAGGGGCGGATTTCTTGCAGTTGGCGGTAGGTGGCTAATAGGGGATCCGCATCCCAGAGGCGCACGTTGCTCAGGGTGGATTGATTCTGCTGCAGGATCTCCCAGGTGAGGGCTCCCCCTTCCGGGAAGGGTTGGACTTCGACATCGGCCAGGCCAAAGCCAGCACGGGTAAAACGGATGTTGTCCTCGATGTAGGGGCGCTCCAGCTCCAGCTCGTTGGGGGTGACCAAGAAGGTCTGCACCAGTTGGGGATAAAGTTGGGTGGTTAGCAGCCCAAACCCCAGGTAGGCCCCCCAGAGGATGGCCGGCGCCAAGAGAGAGCTGGCCCAGGGGGGGCACCAGGACTTGAGGAAAGGAAGGTTGAGGCGGATCCCCTGGCGGGCCAAAGCCCAGAATCCCACCGCCGTCAGGCCTGCCACCCCGCTCATCAAGGTCGTGGCCGGCAAGGTTGCATGCACATCGGCAAAACCGGCCCCAAACACAACGCCGCGGGTGGAATAGAGCAGCTCGTAGCGCTCCAGCCAATGGCCCCAGGCGCGAATGAGAAACAGGGATCCCCCCAAGATCAGCAGGTGCCGCTGGGCATAGAGAGAGAGGGCCAAGGTCAGCCGTTGCTCGGAAAGCCCCAGCTCCACCAAGTAGATGAGGACAACGGCAATCAAGGTGAGCAGCACCAGGTTGAAGCACCAATGCTGCACCGTCTCCCAGAAAGGCAGGCTGAAGAGAAAAAAGCCGAGATCGCGGTTGAAAATGGGATCCGACTCCCCGACGGGCCCCTGGTTCAGCCAGAGCAACAGCGTGAACCAGTGATTGGAAAGAGACCAAGCAAAGAAAACACTCAAACCTGTGGCAATCGCCCAGGCCCCAGCCAAGGTTGCCCCCCGCCAGCAGGAGCAGATGTTGGATCCCACCACCGCCAGGGCAAAGAGGAAAGCGCCCAGGCCCAGCCCCCAGCGGGCAATTACCCGCGTCCACAGCACCGGCAGAGCATGCAGCTCGGCAAACCAGGCCAGATCTACATAGAAAGAGGCCAAAGCCGTGATGGCCAGGATCCCCAGCCCCACCCCCAGCAGCAGAAACAATCCTCGCCGCAACCTCTGCATCGCCTCAGGATCCTCGGCTCAAAGCTGTTCTTGGTCGCGTCAGCGGTGCAGTTTCCCTTCGCCCGAGCGTTGCGGAACAACACAGGGTGCCGTAGGCATAGCCCTGTTCTAGCTGTTGCACCGCCTGCACCAAGCCTGCCGGCCCGCCGTCCACCCGCACCACCGGGATCCCCACCTGGGCCTGCACCTCTTGCCAGGTCAGATCGTCCAAAAAGCGCTCCCCATCCTTAAGGGCAATCTGAGGTAGCAGCAGCCCATCGTAGGCCGCCAAGTTTTCAACCGATTTCAAGGCATTCAAGACATCTTGGCCCGTCAGCAGCCCGGTTACCGTCAGGGTTTGTCCCCAAAATTGGCTGGCAATAGGCAAAAGATCCAACTGCAGCCCGCGGATGCGGTTCATCTGCTCCACCACAGGCTGGAAGGCTTGCTCTACGGCATTGCCCACCACCCACAGAACCTTGAGGGGAGAAGGGAGCTCAGGCGGCAGTTTGAGCTGCTCGAACTGGCTGAGGAAAAGCCGCAGGGATCCCACGCCATTCCCCAGTTGGGGGTAATCTTCATAGTGCTCTGCCGGTGGCAGTTCCCACCCCGCCAGCAGATACCACTCATCGGCCAGCCAGGCAAAGGTGGATCCCAATGTTTGCCGAAACTCGACCTGCAAAGTTTCCACCTGCCGGATCACTTCTCGGGCCTTGGCTGCATCCACAGGAACCAGCTCATCTCCAGGGGGGCGAAAGCGGGTCAGCCCCACAGGCACCACAGCAGCCGACAGCACCGTAGGGATCCCGTCTACGGGCCGGCGAAAGGCGGCCAAATCGAGGAGTGTGCGGGTGAGGTGATCCCCATCGTTCCAGCCTGGGCAGACCACCACCTGTGCGTGCAGTTGCAAGCGATGCTGGCGAAACCAGGCCAACTGCTCCAAAATCAGGCCAGCCCGCGGGTTTTTGAGCAAGCGGCTGCGCAGCTCCGGGTCGGTAGCATGCACTGACACGTAGAGGGGAGAAAGGCGCAGGCGAGCGATGCGCTCCCATTCGGCAGCAGGCAAGTTGGTGAGGGTGAGGTAGCTGCCGTAGAGAAAGCTGAGGCGGTAGTCGTCGTCCTTGAGGTGCAGCGTTGCCCGCATTTCCGGAGGTTGTTGGTCGATGAAGCAAAAGGGGCAAGCGTTGGCGCACTGGATCAGGCCATCGAACAGGGCTGTCTCAAACTCTAGCCCCAGATCCTCGTCGATTCCCTTCTCCAGCTCAACTGTGCGCGGGATCCCTTGGCTATTCAAGATCTCCAGGCTTACACACTCCTCAGCGATCAGGAAGCGGTAGTCGATGAGATCGCGGGGGCGCTCGCCGTTGATGCTGACCAGGGCCTCTCCAGGTCGAATGCCTGCTTCTGCTGCCAGGGATCCCGGCAAAACAGCACTGATGCGGGCAGGCTTGAGGCTAGTACGAGACATAAGATTGACTCATAATCAGATGTGCTATTCGCGTTGGCAGGGCGGAGTCCTGGATCGGGACAGCGTTGTGTAGCAAGAACGAGGCTCGGTTGCGTTGCCAGAAGAGCTCACTGCAAACAGCGGAGAATAGCCGCCTCTAGCTCGGTTTGGCTGAGATCCGTCACCACAAACACCTCCTGCACGCTGCTTCCCTTGCGGGCCACCAGCTTGTACCCGCCCCGGATCGGCACCGAAACCCGCAACTGCAACTGGGGGATCCGCCCACGGCTGCAGGACAGAGCGCCCGGCGTCACGGTTTTAATGCCCGCCTGCCGGGTCAGGCGTTCCAAAACAGGGATCAACCCTGAGATGTGGGTGGAGTGGTTCCAAACCAGACGACCAGAGGGCTCAGACATGGCGGCCAAAGTGAGGAGAGGATGGGATCCCTATCCTATTCCTCCACAAATACCTGCTGCTCGTTGTGGAAAACTGGATGTCCAAAATGCCTGAAGATTCCCCGCCTGCGGTCGTGGCTCTGATCTTGGCCGGGGGCAACAGCCGCCGCATGGGATCCGACAAAGCCTTGGTGCTTTGGGATGGGATCCCCCTGCTGCGACGGGTGGCTCAGGTGGCAGCAGCCTGCGCCGACGCGGTTTACATCCTCACCCCCTGGCCGGAGCGCTATGCGCCGGTGGTGGATCCCGGTTGGCACCTCTGGCGGGAAAACGTTCACAGCCGCGACAGCATTGCGGAGCAACACCGAGGCCCGCTGCTGGCCTTTCAAGAGGGGATCCGGCGGCTACAAACCTTGGCTGCTCCCCCGGAGTGGATCCTGCTGCTGGCCTGCGATCTGCCCTGCTTGCAGGAGCAGGTTCTTGGGGATTGGCGACAGCGCCTTGCCACCCTGCCCCCTCAGACGGTGGCCGCCCTGCCCAAAAGTCAGCGGGGCTGGGAGCCCCTGTGTGGCTTCTATCGCCTGGCGCAGCTAGGTTCTCTGGAGAGTTTCTTGCAGGCAGGAGGAAGATCCTTTCAGGGCTGGTTGTCCCAGGTGCCAACAGCCATCCTGCCCCTGACCGTTCCCGACAGCGGGACGGAGTCCCTTGAGAGGATGCTCACCAATTGCAACACCCCTGCAGATCTGCAGCTGGGGGGAAACCTGGGTAGGGGGTGATCCCTGGGATCGGCAAAGGGAGGGATCCCCTCATGTCACAATGGGTAAAGATTTGCTCGGTTTCTTATCTCGGCGCCGTGCTTACTTCCCTTTACTACCGCGAGATCCCTTGCCCCGATAGTGCTCAAGTGCTGCGCTGGCTACAGGAGTGTATCCCCCTGCCCCAAGGCAGCCAGAAGGTTCTTACCCCCACGGGCCTGCGCCTACAGGGATCCGGCGCTGAGCTGGCCCTTTTCTTGTGGTCGGGGCTGAACACCACCTATCTCAAGGTGTTCCAGTGGTCGGAACAGCCCTTCCCCCGCCAAGCTCGCTGGCTGGGAGAGCTGGAACAGGCCATTCAAAGCCAATTTCCCCACTGCTACCCGCAGTTGCCCCAGATCGACCTGAACCGGGGATCCATCTTCGATCAGCTTGAGCCTTTCTACCCGCAAACGGTGAAGTATTTTCGGCGGATCCCCAATGGAGAATTTGACCTGCAGCGGGTGTACTGGTGGGAAAAGCGCTGGCGGGAAGAAGTGCAACATTGCCACGCAGCCCACCGCCCTGCTCAGCCGGTCTTGTTTCGCCAGCCTGCCCCTGAGCCGGCCCCAGTGGAGTGGGATCTGGCCATCGTGGGAGGAGCGCTGGGAGCCCTCTATGGAGCGGCCATGGCTCGCTTGGGCTACCGCGTGGCCTTGGTGGAGCGGCTTCCTTTTGGCCGCATGAACCGCGAGTGGAACATCTCCCGGCGGGAGCTGCAAACCCTGGTGGATTTGGGCCTTCTGAGCGCCGAGCAGATGGAGAGCTTGATCCTGCGGGAATATACAGATGGGTTCAACAAGTTTTTTGACGGCAATAGCCCGGTTCGCGCTCCCGTTTTGCACACGCCGACGGTACTCAATCTGGCCATTGACGCGGAAAAGCTATTGCAGCTCTGTGGCCAAATCCTCACTTCCTGCGGGGGAGCTATCTACGAGCGCACCGAGTTTCAGCGGGCCTATGTTGGCGAACAAGGCGTCACGCTGGTTTTGAAGGATTTGCCCACCGGCGAGGAGTTTCGGCTGGGATCCCGCCTTGTGGTGGATGCTATGGGAACAGTCTCTCCCATTGCCCAGCAGCTTTACCGCCATCGGGCTTTTGATAGCGTCTGCCCCACGGTGGGGGCTACCATTGCGGGGGGGTTTGAGCCAGGGGTATGGGATCCCCAGTTTGGGGACATTCTGGCCAGCCACGGGGACATCAGCCGCGGTCGGCAACTCATTTGGGAGCTGTTCCCCGGGCCAGGCGAAGATCTTACCTTTTATCTGTTCCACTACCACCAGGTGCATCCGGAAAACCCCGGATCCCTGCTGGAACTGTACGAAGATTTTTTCACTATTCTGCCGGAATACCGCCGCTGCGACCCAGAGCGCTTGCAGTGGAAAAAAGCGACCTTCGGCTATATCCCCGGACGATTTGGCCAGCCCCGGCACCCTGTTGGCGGCAGCGGGGCGGAGTCTTCGGAACCCTTTGACCGGATACTGCTCATAGGGGATGCGGCGGCTATGCAATCGCCCCTTAGCTTTACCGGGTTTGGATCCCTGGTGCGCAATTGCCCCCGCCTGTGCGATCTGCTGGATACGGCGCTGCGCCACGACCTGCTCAGGGCTGCAGACTTAGCCCAGATCCGGGCCTACCAGGGCAACTCCGCCGTCACCTGGCTCTTCTCGCGGGGGATGATGGTGCCCACCGGCAAGGTGCTGCCCCCCGAGCGCATCAATGCCACTCTCAACAGCTTTTTCGGCATTCTCGCCACCGAGCCGCCGGAGGTGGTGGACGATTTCATCAAAGACCGGGCTGGCTGGCTGGCCTTTAACCGCATGGCCATCAAAGCTGCCCTGCAAAACCCACGGCTGCTGCTGTGGATCTGGGAGGCCGTAGGGGCCAAAGGCTTTGCCCAGTGGCTACCCACCTACCTCAGCTATACCGGCCTGGCCTTGACCTCTGCTTTGCTCAGGGGCTGGCTTCCAAATCTGCTGCGTCGCCTGCAGCCCTGGCTAGAAGCGCGTTACCCCCGCCTGTGGCTGCGCTGCCTGCAGTGGAGCTACACCCTCACGTATGGGGTAGGGCAGCCGCGCATCCAGTTTCAACTCCCCCCCACTCAAGAAAAGACCCAAAACACAATACCGACTTGGATAGAGGAGAGGGCTTGAGCTGGTGGCGCGGTCGGAGAATGCGGCCACGCCAGTTTTTTGATGCCTGTGCTTTTGCTTGCCTCAAGTCACAATCTTCAATGTCTGCTTCAATGTCTGCAGAAAAGGCAGGTGACAATACAGCCTGTTCACAAACTGGGGGATACAAAAATCGTGTTTCCGAGGCTTGACCCTAACGAGGTTTAAAACAAGCAGGTTTATAGTCATTTTAAACAGAACTGAAAGATTTCTGTTGTATTGCTTCCTAACTCCCCTCTCCCTTTGGGAGAGGGGTTGGGGGTGAGGGATGACTCCCTCTGGGAAAGGGGCTGGGGGTGGTCGCGGCAGCGGCGCGGAACGCTTGGGGAGTGTCTCAATTAGCCTAGAATGACCATACAACCGTATCCCGTGGTCCCTTAGTGGGCTGTAGTTGTGTAGCTAAAGCCAATTAGCAAAAGATCCCATTGGATGCTAGCAGTCCTCACTTGTGTTTGCTAGCAGCTTTACCTCTTATCTGCACAGATTTCTGCACAGATTATTTACACAGAGCTGAACGAGGGAGTGCCCATCAGGCAAAGCCTTCCTCTGTGGCGCAAAAGTATTTCGCCACGCAGGGATCTGCCTGTCCTTTGCCTTGGCATTTTGCCCAAGTTGAGTATAATCAATACCTAACATCCAGGATCAGATCGAGGATAGTTGGGAAGGGATCCCAACCTTGATTTGGTTTTGAGACTGCTAGTCCCCTTTTTAGGATCTTTCGCAAAAAACTCTGTAGGACTGAGCCCAGTCGCGTCAGCGTTGCGGAGCAACATGGTTTACACCTTCGAGATCATCGGCATCGCCCCTGCTCTGCAGTTCTTTCATCAGCAACAGAAGCTGGCCCAGCGGCCCTGTGGGGTGGAATACCTGGGTACCAGCTCCTGCACCCTCGATGCGTTGCTGGGATCCGTGGAGGAAGTGCCGGCCCGGCGCGGCTGGGACTTGGATCAGTTGGTCGACGCTGTTATCCGCTTTTGGTGCAGCAACCCCGATTTGGTCAGTATGTGGCGCTCTCGTTTTCGCGATGCCGGGCGAGATGCGCTGTTGGTCTCGCGAGTGGGGCATATTCAATCACTGCGGCAGGAATTTGAATGGCTGCTGAAGCAGTAGATGCCGAGCGCCACTCTCGCCACCTGGGTAGGAGAAGGCGCGGTTAGCAGGTAGGCTAGGGGCAGAACTGGTTTGTGAGCACCCATGAGCGACACAGTTTTCGGCAAGATCATCCGCAGGGAGATCCCTGCACAAATCGTTTACGAAGACGATAGAGCCCTGGCCTTCAAAGATATTGCCCCCCAAGCCCCTGTCCACATTTTGGTGGTGCCCAAAGAGCCCATCCCCGGCATTTCCCAGGCCAAGCCCGAACATGAGGCATTGCTGGGACATCTCCTGCTGACCGCTCAGCGGGTGGCTGCCGAGGCAGGTTTAAATAAAGGCTACCGATTGGTGATCAACGAAGGAGAAGACGGCGGGCAAACCGTCTTTCATCTCCACATTCACGTTCTGGGCGGTCGGGGGATGGGCTGGCCCCCAGGTTGAGCGATGGTTTTTCCCACCCATTGGAGCCTCTGCAGGTACAATCCTGTCATTACGGAGGTAAACAGCGGGCGGGGTCTGGGATCGATGGAGTGGCACGTAACCGATGCAGAGAGTTTGATGATCATCGACCAGGAGGTGGGCAAGCACGAGCTTTCTCCTGCTGAGTATGAGGTGGTTCGTCGGGTTATTTATGCTACTGCCGACTTTGAGTACTTGAACCTCATCCGTTTTGGTAACGAAGCCTTACAGGCTGGGGCGGCGGCCTTGGCAGCGCGTACCACCATTGTGGTCGATGAGCCGATGGTGCAGGTGGGCATTGCCTGGGCTGTTCAGAACACCTTTTCCAACCCCATCTATTGCAGCAGCGAAGCCATTACCCGCCCCCAAAGGGACAAGACCCGCTCCGCTTGGGGCTTGGAAACTCTGGCCCAACGCTACCCTGAGGCGATCTTTGTGATTGGCCAATCCCAGACTGCCCTCTCCACCTTGGTGCAGCTGATTAGAAAGAAGGAGGTGGCCCCTGCTCTGGTCATCGCCACGCCGGCTGGGTTTGTGAACGTGGTGCAAGCCAAGCAGGAGCTAGCCGATTCCATGGTGCCCCACATCCGCACTGAGGGACGCAAAGGAGGCCCGGCAGTGGCTGCAGCGGTGTTGGATGGCCTGCTGGACTTGGCTTGGCACGCCTATATACGGGTCAGCAGCGCAGACTATCCTGGCAAATCCGCCGTTTCTTGACATGCTCCTTGCTCTACTGGCTGGCTAAGCCAAGGCAAACTGCGCAGCGGTAGAGCAGGGCTTTAGACCCCATTTCTAGAGTAGGTCTGCTGATCTGATCGAGATCACTCAACTGGGGGGATCCCGATCACCCGGCCTTCAAGTCGGCATCGGCAAGATGGGAGCTGCGCTCTCAGTCCTGCCTCTTCAGAAAATGGCCTGAGAGACGACTGGGTTGGGCCTATGGAGGGATCTTCCCATGCGGTGTGCCATCTTCTTTTGCTGGCTTGCCTGGGTTTTTGCGCCGGGGGCTTGGGCACAAGCTGAGCCATGCCCGGTGGTCGTCCTTTCGCCCTCTTCACAGTTGCAGTTGTCAGAATCGTCAACACTTGCCTCTACTCTCTCGACAGCCCAGAAAGTGCTCCACACTGCTACTGCACTCGACAAGGCAGAGGTTATCGCTACGCAACATTTTCCCGAACCGGTCAGCCCCTACCAGCGCTGGCGACAGAGGTATGCCCCCTCGGATCCCCTCTCTTCAGGTTTGAACAGCGTCCCTTATCGGCCAGCCCAGCAGGGATCCCAAAGGATTCAACAGGGAACAGAGGGGCTGCCCTTAGGGCCTGCGACCCGCCAAGGGGAACAGCTGGAGCAGATCGGGATCCGCCTGGGAGAAGACAGCCCTTTTTTCCTACATCCCAGTGGGTTGGTCTATCGGCAGTCCTATTGAAGTTTTTGTGAGTCTGTTCGCTACAGGGATCCCAGCTTCCCCAGGGAGAAGGGCTGGGAGTGAGAAATTATCTCTCACTTCTCTCTTCTCACTGCTCACTATCAGTATTAGTACAGTATTAGTAATGATTCCCTACCTTGCGGTGGTGGATGGCGGTGAGGCCCTCTGGGCTGGAGACCCGACCAGCTTCTAGGGTGCTGTACACCACCCAGTGATCGCTGGTTTCCAGGCGGCTCACCACACGGCACTCCAGGTAGGCCAAAGCATCGGCCAAGATGGGGGATCCGTTGGCAGCAGGGTAGGTCTTGATCCCGGCAAAGCGGTCGGCTCCCGGTGGAAATCGCTTCAGGAAGTGGCGCATCAAGGGTTGGTAATGGCCTTCTTGCAGCACATTTAACACGAAGGTATCTCCCACCTGCAGGAAGGATTCGATGGCCCGATCCTTGGCCACCGCAATGCTGATCCCTGGCGGATCGGTGCTGGCTTGGGCTACCCAGGAGGCGAGCATAGCGCTGGTGGCTTGCCCTTTGCGGGCAGTGATGATGTAGAGGCCATTGCTAATGCGGCCCAGGGCGCGATCCAGGTCGGCATCCAAGGCTTTCATCTGCTGAATGCTGCGATCCCGGGTCAGCCACTGCCCCAGGTCGGTACCTGCTTCTTCGGCCAGTTGCAGCAGGGCCTCGCCGGCAGGCTGCTTGAGCAGAATGGGGGCAAACACCTCTTTGGCGCCGATTTCTTGCAGTGTGTTGCGGCAGAGGTACACCGACTCGTCGTCTTCCCCCCCTGACTCGAACAGGCCAAAGCCCTGCTTGCTGTGGGCAGAGGCCAGCAGGGTTTTCAGCAGCACCTGGGTAGTGGCCGCCTCTGGCCCCGATTGGGGCGGCATGCCTATCACCACACCGGCGGCCAAGCTCATCAGCTCCCGCACCTCGTGGGCATCCACCAGCCGCAAATCTGCCAGCTCCACCTGGATGCCGGTTTTTTGGATCCCACGGGCAATGGCTTGAGCCAAGGTTTCCGCCTTGCCATATCCCGACAGGTAGAACACTGCCACCATCCGTTCAGCTTTGGCCTGCTCGAGGCTCCAGGTGCGATATTGCCCCACCCAGTCGGACAGGTGATGGCGCAGCAGGGGGCCGTGGCCGGTAGCAATGGCAGCGATAGGAGGCAAGGCTTCCATGCGCTTCAGGGCGGACAACACCGAGCGGGCGTTGGGCCCCATGAGGCAGTCGTAGTAGAGCTTGAAGTCGGCCTGCAACAGGTGGGGATGTTCGTCCCAGGCGAAATCGTCGCAGTAGTGCATCCCAAACACGTCGCAGGTGTAGAGGATCTGGGTGCCGTGGTCGTAGGTGAGGATGGTGTCGGGCCAGTGCAGGTTGGGGGCCGAGATGAACTCCAGAACGTGCCCTTTGCCCAGATCCAAGCGATCTCCCTGTTTCACCACCAGCCGCCGGAAGGGCCGATGCACCAGATCTTCCAGAAATTGCATGGCCACCTTGGAGGCCACCACCGTCATCTGGGGCGCCAGCTCCAGCAGATCACCGACTAGGCCGCTGTGATCTGGCTCGGTGTGGCTGACCACCAGGTAGTCGATCTGGGCAGGATCTAGGATCCCTTGCAGGCAATCCAGGTACAACTGGCGAAACTTCTCGTGGGAGGTGTCGATGAGGGCCACCTTCTCGCCGCGAATCAAGAAGGAGTTGTAGGTGGTGCCATTTTCCAGAGCAAATTCGATGTCAAATCGATCCCGATCCCAATCTTGGGAGCGAATGGCAAGGGTGTCGGCCCCGATGGGCAGAGTTTGCAGCGTCAGATGGGGCTGGGCCAGGCGAGGTGCGACTTGAGGTGCAACTGCAGTGGTGGCCATGTTCTCTCCCTAACTTTAAGTCGGGTCACAATCCTGATCTCAATGTAACTGAATGTTTATGTTGACGGCGGATGAAGATGAGCTATGCAGGTTTGGAAATCCTTATGGAATGCTTTTAGGGATCCTTGGGTTCCTGACTATCGAAGGGGTTGGGGCTTAGAACTGCAGCAAATTGGGCCAGGGTGTGGCGCAACTGATCCAGGTTTTGGCCGGTGGTGGCGGAAACAAACAGGGCCTTCGGGTAGAGCAGGCGCACATCCTCTACCCATTCGGGATCCAGGCGGTCGATTTTGTTAAACACCAGCTGCCGGGGGCCGGTGGCCAAGGGCATCTCGTCCAGCAATGTTTCCACCGCCTCGATTTGCCCCTCCCAGTTGGGGTGGGAGAGATCCACCACATGTAGTAGGGCATCGGCTTCCGTCACCTCTTCCAGGGTGGCTTGAAAGGCATCCACCAGTTGGTCTGGTAATTCGGTTAGAAATCCCACTGTGTCGGTCAACAGCACCGCCTGCTGGTCGGGCAGCTCCAGCCGCCGCGTGGTGGGATCCAAGGTGGCAAAGAGTTGGTCGGCCACGTAGACCTGGGCATGGGTGAGGGCATTGAGGAGGGTGGATTTGCCGGCGTTGGTGTAGCCCACCAGGGCCACCACAGGAATTTGGGATGCCTCGCGCCGTTGGCGCAGCCGCTGGCGGTGGCGGCGCAGCTCTTCCACCTCTTGCCGCAGCTTGGTGATGCGTCGCTGGATGGCCCGCCGCTCCATTTCCAGTTGGGTTTCCCCCGGGCCACGGGTGCCGATGCCCCCACCTAGCCGAGACATGGTGCGACCGCGACCGGCCAGGCGAGGCAGCAAATACTGCAGTTGCGCCAGCTCCACCTGCAATTTTCCGGCCCGGGTTCTGGCCCGCTGGGCAAAAATATCCAAGATCACCTCGCTGCGATCCACCACCCGCACTCCCAGGGCCTCTTCCAAGGTGCGCACCTGGCTGGGGGTAAGTTCCCGGTCGAACACCACCAAGTTAGCGCCCAGATCCTGGACCAGCAGAGCCAGCTCTTGCACCTTACCGGATCCGATTACCGTGGCCGAATTGGGGCCTTCCCGCCTCTGCCAGAGGGCTTGCAGCACCTGTCCGCCGGCACTCTCCACCAGGCGGCTCAGCTCCGCCAACCCATCCATGAGATCCTCGTAGCTCTGCCCGGACTCCTGCAGCCCCACCAGGATGGCCCGATCCTGATCCAGATCCACCTGGCGGGCGGTCAACTGGCGCCGAAAGCCATCTTCTAGCTCCGCCACCAGCTCCTGCAGATCCTGTTCTGCCAGGATCCCCAAAGGCAAAGGCTCAGAAACCTGCCAACGGCGCTCTCCCTCCGGCAGCAGATGGGCCAGATAGGCCCGGTGAACAAAGCCCGTAGCCGCTCCTCCCCGGCGTCGGTGCCCTCCTGACTTGGACACGGAAAGGGTGATGAGGGCATCCAAACGCTGCAGGGCCATGGCCGTCAGCGCTTTTTGACCGGGGCCCCCCTCCCCCATTTGGGTGGTAATGCAGCGGATCCCGGATAGGCGCTCGGCCCCCTGGCGGGGCAATTCCCAAGCCGGGATCTGGGTTTCAAAAGGGGATCCCACCCCTACGCGGATCACCTGGCCGCGCCGGTTGAGGTAAACGCTGATGGGCCGGCCTTCCAACTCTTGGGTCAGGGATCCCAGCCGTTGGGCAAACTCCACCGTCACCAGGCGGTTGGGGGGTAGGCGCAGTTGGTAAAGCCGTTGCAGTTGCTTTTGTTGGTGGGGCTTTAACCCTTTGGCCTGTTCGGGAAAGCGTCGTGGAGCGATAGCAGAGCTGAAGCGGGGGTCGGTCTGATGGCGAGAGGTGCTAGCCCTGGGCATGGGGACGGGGAAAGACCCAAAAACAAGCTTTCATCTACCATACACGCTAGCTGACAGCAGGAACTTGGGATCCAAAAGCAACGGTGGCAAACACTGGCCCAGTGTTGGAGCTGCCCAAGCTGGGATCCCTGTATTGAGCTTGCTGTCGGTGAGAGAGTTTCCAAATCGGTTGGGCATCCCTTTCGCTCCGTGTTGCCGGAATCCTGCTGCAACTTGGAATAGCTGCATAAATCGGAAAAAGCCGTAGTGCCAGCTCTTAGTTATCATAGATGCACGATTTCAACATCACCCCATTTTCTGCGCAAATATTCAGCAACCAGCCTACGATGACAGTGCTCAGGAGTAGCTTCACTACAAAGCAGACATCCTCCATCGAGAATACTTTTATCCACTTGATCTTCGATACGACGCTCGGCCATCAACGACAAAAACTGTCTCTCATAATTAGACCAGTCACCACTAGCTTTATAAGCATCAAGAATTTCTTGGGTCGGTGCCAATTCTGGCAAATGAATGTATCCAAGCTTACAGATCTCGTGAAGGAAGAACTCTAGGTCATTCTTTTTCGTGAATCCTGCCAGTTGTGAGGTATTGTTAAGTCGAGCATCAACAACTCGAACTAGACCAGGCTGTTTTAAACGATTAAAGAACTGTTCTGCACTTTTCTTCGTGAACCCTATTGTAAATATCTTCATGGCCTCGCGCTCCGCTCATCACTTTTTGACATTTTCTCATCTCGATAGGCGACACGCCTGCCTTGAATGAGATAGGCTTCGGCTATACACTCTTCCCGACTTCTAAACAAGTCGCCCTCTGGAAGTTTGCAAAGGGCAAGAAGACGAGATTCTAGAGCCTCATGAGTCTCCAAAGAGCCATTGGCCAAGATGTGGTTGACCGGAATCCCACTTTGAAAAAGTTTACGCGCCACCAGCAACGATCTATGACATTCAATAGGGTCTTTCTCAGCACACATCAGTGCGATCCGATACCGACTAGAACCTTGGATCAGACGGTCGATCCCTTCGAGGAAGGCTGGCTCATTTGCCAGTCGTTCATACTGAATCCTACCCTGATCATAGCAGCTCGGATTTTCGCTACGTCCTCCCAATTCTTTGCCCAGAAAGACGTAAGCAATACCTGCTGCCGCTAAAGCACTTTTCAACTTTTCTTGTGAATATTGAGGGACGTAAAGGCTATATGGACGTGAACGAACGTCGCCAATACCGGTGATGTTGTACTGGCGCAGTAAGTCTATGAAAAAATCAATCTCGTGGTTTGAGTGACCAATCGTGTAGATCTCTGATTTCATATGAGTCGACCTGAGTAGAGAACAGCCGCTATCAGCTTGTAGTAATAGCCCAAGTAGGGATCGCTAAGGCTAACACACAGCACCGGATCGGGGATGTCATATTGACCGTCTTCGCCCATTAGGAAATCCCGTTCAATCACAGGATCGGTAACATCCATGCAGTATTTTACTCCCTTGTATACAAACTCGCCGCGTACTCTACGCTTAGAATTCGGGTATCCTGGTGCCTTGTAACCAACCAACAGACGCAAATGCTCGACCGGTACAAGGTAAAGAGAAACTCCGCTTTCTCGCCCGACACTTAACCGGTTGTTCCACCCAGCATAGCTGCTCTCGCCAGTGCCCCAGAGATTCTCAGGGTTGTCTAGCCAACTGTTGATATCCTCCCAAGGCAGGTGGCCAACTTTTTTCCAGCGGTGCTTTGGATTGATAACGTGGTTCTCCCTCTGGTGAGGTAGTGGCTGAGGTGTATCACAAGAGACACAGAGAATATCAAGAAGTTCTGGGTCGCCACCGCTCTCGTAGTACCTCTCATGTTCAGAGACCTCATGTGACGGGCGGCTGCTGACAGGACGCACCCATTCTCCTGGCTCTCCGTTCTGCCATTCCTTGCCGGCAATACAGCGACCGGCCATTTTTCTGGAGTTGGCGAAACAGACAATCGTCTTGACGTAAGACATACAGGCTTCTGGGGCAAGGGCAAAGGCTCAATGGGAGTAATTTTCGGCTTCTTGAAAGTCCAGTAGTCAAATCCGTTCTTCAGGGCGAAAGGGGATCAAAAGGGCGCGGGGCGCTTTGGCATGGCGAGAGACCAAAATCAACGCCACAATACTGAGCAGATAGGGCAACATTAAGAAAAACTGATAGGGGATCCGGCTACCCCAAAGCTGCTGAAGGCGCAATTGCAAAGCATCAAACCCGGCAAACAGCAACGCTCCTCCTAAGGCTCGCCAGGGATCCCAAGCGGCAAAAACCACCAGAGCAATGCAAATCCACCCCCGCCCATTGACGATATTGAAGAAAAACGCATCGAACGCAGAGAGGGTTAAAAAAGCACCGGCCACGGCCATAAGAGCGCTGCCCACCATCACCGCTCCGGTACGAACGGCATAGACCGGGATCCCCTGGGAAGCGGCAGCCTGGGGATTTTCTCCAACCATGCGCACGGCCAGGCCCAGCGGAGTTCGGTAGAGGATGTAGGCCATGAGGGGCACCAGGAGAAGGCTGAGGTAGGTGAGGGGCGGCTGGGTAAACAGGGTTTCTCCCAGAAAGGGCAGGCTGGAGAGACCCAGGATCGGCCAAGGGCTGAAGGGGACGATTTTGGGAGGAGAGGTGACCTGGGGCAGGGCCATGCGATAAACAAAATAAGCAGCATTGATGGTCAAGAGGGTAATGCCAATGCCGGTGACGTGCTGGGAAACCCCAAGGCGGACGGTCAACAGGCTGTGAATCAAGCCCACGCCGGCACCTAGGGTGGCAGCAAAGGCTACGCCCCACCACAATCCGGATCCCTGATAGACCACCAGCCAACCGGTCATGGCCCCCAGGGTCATGATCCCTTCGATGCCCAAATTGAGAACGCCGGCCCGCTCACAGAGGACTTCGCCCAAAGTGCCAAAGAGCAAGGGAGTGGCAATGCGCAGGGTGGCCACCCAGAAGCTGGTGGTGCTGATTAAGCTGATTAGACTCAGGAGTGCAGACACGGGTGCTCAGTCCCAGCGCAGACGATAACGGGCCAATCCCATGCAGACCAACATCCACAGCAGGGCAGCAGCAACAATGACATCGGCAAGATAGGTGGGAACGCCCAAGCTACGCCCCATGGTATCGGCTCCCACATAAACCCCGGCAATGAAAACTGCGGCCCCCACCACTCCCAAGGGATGCAGTTGGGCCAACAGGGCAACAACAATGCCGGTGTAGCCAAAGCCCGGGGATAAATCCAAGGTGAGATAGCCCTTGAGCCCGAGAAGTTCACAAGCTCCCGCCAAGCCTGCCAGCCCCCCTCCCAGCAGTGAGGTATACAAAATAACTCCCTGGACTGGGATGCCGAGAAACCTGGCCGCTTCCGGGTTCGCGCCTACGGCTCGCATTTCTAGGCCCCAAACGGTGAACCGCTCTATGGCCCACACCCCCAGGGCAGCAAGCAGGGCGATGATTAAACCAGCGTGGAGACGACTGCGGGGAATCAGCCGCGGCAGAAGAGCACTCTCCGCCAGGGCACGACCTTGGGGCCAACCCAGGGCCAGAGGATCTTTGAGGGGGCCTTCCAGGAGATAGCTGATCCCGAGAAGAATGACAAAATTGAGCAGCAGGGTGGTCACCACTTCGTCCACCTGGAACTGAGTCTTGAGCCAGGCCGGGATCCACAGCAACAGCCCTCCAGCAATCCAGCCCGCCAGCAGCAGCACCAGCACCAACCACGGGCGCGGCAGCGAAAGCCCAGCGGTGCCCAAGAGGCTGGCAGCCAGAGCCCCACCATAAAACTGGCCTTCTGCACCGATGTTCCACAACTTGGCCCGAAAACACACCGCCACCGCCAATCCCGTCAGGATCAGGGGAATGGCCCGCGTCAAAGTTTCGCTCAGGGCAAAGGGGGATCCCACCGCTCCCCGCAGCAAAGCTCCATAGGCTGCCAAAACCGGGGATCCCGTCCACAGGATCAGCAGGCTACAGGAGAGGAAAGCCAGGACAATGGCTGCCATCGGCGCACTCAGGATCAGCCAAAGGGGCACAGTGGAACGAGGTTCAACACGCATCGGCCACCTCCTGCCCGGCCATGCGCAACCCCAAGGCGGTCACCGTTGTGGTTTGGGTTGGGATTGCTGGGGAAAGCCGACCGCGATAGAGCACCGCCACTCGATCGGCTAAACTCAGCAATTCATCCAAGTCTTCAGAAATGAGCAGGATCCCGGCTCCAGCTCGGGCTGCTGCCAGCAGTTGGGCATGCACGTAAGCCACAGCCCCCAGATCCAGTCCCCGCGTCGGTTGGTGAGCCACAATTACCTGGGGATCCCGACACAGCTCCCGCGAGAGGATCACTTTTTGCATATTTCCGCCGGACAGCAGTTGCACTGGCATCTGGAGCGCCTGCCGCGGATCCCCACTCTGGAGTCCCCGCACGTCGTAGGTCTGTAGCCAGGTGTGAGCCTGCTGATAGATTTGCCGGTGACGCAGGATCCCCCACCGCGAGAGTTCGGGATCCCGATAGCGCTCGATCACCCAATTCTCCCACAGGCTAAGGGAACCGATCAGTCCGGTCTTGTGGCGGTCTTCCGGGATCCGAGCCATGCCTTGCCGCACCATCTCAGCAGGAGAGATCAGCCGCAGGACTCGGCCATACAGATGCAGATGACCTTGGTGGGGCCGGATCACCCCACAGACCAGATCTGCCAGAACGGCCTGCCCATTGCCCGCCACCCCGGCAATACCCACGATTTCGTGACGCCGCACCGTCAGAGAAACCTGCTCCAGATGCTGCTGCCCCACCCGACAGGAGACCTGCTGCAACTCTAAGACCGTCTCCCCCGGAGACAAAGGGGCTTTGACCACCGCCGCCAACCGCTGCCCCACCATCGCTTCCGCCAGAGTTGTGGGATGGATCTCAGCCGTCTTGCCCGCCATCACCACCCGCCCTGACCGCAGCACCATCACCCGGTCACTGATGCGCATCACCTCCTGGAGCTTGTGGGAAATCAGCAGGATCCCCAGTCCGCGACCGGCCATCTGCCGTAGGGTGTGAAAAAACGGCTCAATTTCCGGTGGGGTTAACACCGCCGTAGGCTCATCCAAAATCAGGATCCGCGCCCCTCGATACAGCACCTTGAGGATCTCCACCCGCTGCCGCTCCCCTAAGGTCAGGGATCCCACCAGGGCATCGGGATCCACGGCCAACCCCAATTCCTCGGCCAGCTTTTGGATGCGCTGCCGTCCCTCTCGCCGCCGAGACCATAGGTGCCACAGGGGCTGAGTGCCCAGCAGAATGTTGTCCAGCACCGACAGATTATCGGCCAAGACCACATGCTGATGCACCATGCCTATCCCCGCCGCCAGGGCAGCCGCCGGGGATCCCAGCTTGAGGGGCCGACCAAACACCCACACCTGACCCTGATCGGGAACATAGTGCCCAAACAGGATATTCATCAGCGTCGTTTTGCCCGCCCCATTTTCCCCCAAGATGGCCAGAATCTCCCCGGCCCGCAGCTCAAGATCAATCTGGTCGTTGGCCAGCAGAGCACCAAAGCGCTTAGTAATGCCCACCACCTTCAAGGCCAAAGGCGCTTCAGAGGGTGGACTTGGGTTCGCTATCATCGATGGCTACAACAAAAGACCCTGCCAGAATCTCTGCCTGCCTCTGCATCACCTTAGCTTTCAGTTCAGCCGGAACCTTGTCGGCGAAGGTTCCCCAGTCGGAGAGGCTGGATCCCCCATATTTCATCATGCTGTAGATCCCGTAGTCCTCTGCCTTAAACTCTCCGGCCTTCACCGCGGCAATGGCTCTGTCGATGGTGGGTTCCATGTGCCACAGGGCGCTGACCACCACTGTTTCTGGATAATCAGGCTGGGTATCGATCACATTGCCGATGGCCAAAACGCCCCTCTCTTTGGCGGCATCAGATACCCCAAACCGCTCTGCATAGAGGATATCTGCGCCGGCATCAATTTGGGCAAAAGCCGCCTCTTTGGCTTTGGGGGGATCAAACCAACTGCCGATAAAGGTGACCAAAAACTTCACCTCCGGCTGCAGTTCCCTCGCCCCTGCCATAAAAGCATTCATGAGGCGGTTCACCTCTGGAATGGGATAGCCCCCCACCATGCCGATGATTTTGGAGCGCGTCAGCCCCCCGGCCACCATTCCCGTCAGATAGGAAGGCTCGTGGATGTAGTTGTCAAACACGGCAAAATTGCTCAGGGCAGGATCCGGCTTGAGGCTGGATCCCATCAAAAAGCTGACCTTGGGATAGTCTTTGGCTACTTCCCGCGCTTCCCGCTCCACCCCGAAGACCTCACCCACCAGCAGTTGGACGCCGCTCTCGGCATACTGACGCAGCACCCGTGGGTAGTCGGTGTTGGAAACTGACTCTGACCAGGTGTAGTCAATATCCCCCCGCTCCTGGGCAGCCATCAACGCTTTATGGATCCGGCTCACCCACTGCTGCTCAATGGGAACCGTATAAACCCCGGCCACCTTCAGCTTGGTTCCTTGAGCCACCGCGGCATCGCGAACCAACCAGCGGCTCCCCATCAGGCCAGCCACAAAAGCCCCAGAACGCAGGCAGAAGTCCCGCCGGGAGAGTTCTAAACGTGCCATAGTCGCTTCTGTTGAGGTTAGTTCGAGATCGGGTTACTGACCGGTTCATTGTAAAGGGGGGATCCCCAGAAATGTGTACTGTAAAACACGATTTTTCGGGAAGAAGCTTGTTTGTAATGAACAACCTAAGTTGAAATAGCCACAACATCAACATATGGATCTGATTTTGCGCCGGGCCAATTTGCCAGATGGCCGTAAGGGAATCGACATCGGCATCGAGGGGGAGCGCATCGTTGCCCTGGAGGCAAATCTGCAGGCTACTGCTCCCCAGGAGATCGATGTGAGCGGCCGCTTGGTGTCGCCCCCCTTTGTGGATGCCCACTTTCACCTGGATGCTGCCCTCACCTACGGGATCCCGCGTGTCAACCAATCGGGCACCTTGCTGGAAGGGATCGCCCTCTGGGGAGAGTTGAAGCCACTGCTAACTCCGGAGGCGGTCATCGAGCGGGCTCTAACCTACTGCGACTGGGCAGTGGCGCGCGGGATCCTGGCCATCCGCACCCATGTGGATGTGTGCGATCCCAACCTGTTGGCGGTGCGGGCGCTGCTGGAAGTCAAGCAAAAAGTGGCTCCCTACTTGGATTTGCAACTGGTGGCCTTTCCTCAGGATGGCTACTATCGCTCGCCAGGGGCGGTGCAGCTTCTGGAGAAGGCTCTGGATTTGGGGGTGGAGGTGGTGGGCGGGATCCCCCACTTCGAGCGGACGATGGCCGAGGGAGCAGCTTCGGTGCGGGCCCTGTGCGAGATTGCTGCGGCGCGCGGCCTGCGGGTGGATCTGCACTGCGACGAGACGGACGATCCGCTTTCGCGCCATGTGGAAACCTTGGCCTACGAAACGCTGCGGCTGGGCTTGCAGGGGCGGGTAGCCGGATCCCATCTAACTTCCATGCACTCGATGGACAACTACTACGTCAGCAAACTGATCCCCCTGATGGCCGAGGCAGAGCTGGGGGTGATCGCCAACCCGCTGGTCAATATGGTCATCCAAGGTCGCCACGACACCTACCCCAAGCGACGGGGGCTGACCCGGGTGCCCGAGCTGATGGCCGCAGGCTTGACGGTAGCCTTTGGCCAGGATTGCGTGATGGATCCCTGGTACCCTTTGGGCAGCGGCAACATGCTGGAGGTGGCCCACATGGCCATCCACGCCGCCCACCTGACAGGCTATGAGCAGATGCGCCAGTGTTTCTTGGCGGTTACGGAGAATCCGGCCCGCATTCTGGGGTTGGAAGGCTACGGCCTAGAACCCGGTTGCTATGCCGATCTGGTGGTGCTCCAGGCCGCCGATGCCGTCGAAGCCATTCGCCTGAAACCAGCTTGCCTGTATGTCTTCCGCCGGGGCCGGCTGATCGCCCAAACCCCGCCTGTGGTTGCCCAGCTCCATTTGCCTGAGCGCCCCACCCAGGTGGAGTTCACCCGCCAGCTTTAGACGTTAACGACGCACGGTACCGCTGAAGCCGCTGGCCTTGAATTGCTCCAGGGTGAGGGGCAGGGGGCTGGTCACCGGCACGGAGATGCGAATTGAAAAAGGGCTCTCGCCGGGAGGAACTTCTGCAATGGCCCCCAGGCGGGTACGCTCCGGCAGAACCTCGTTGCCGTTGGCATCGTAAAGCCGACCGAAGACATCCGCGTTCAGCAGGGTATTTTTGGAGCGGTTTACCACCCTGCCTTCGATAAACAGGCACCTGGCCGGTATGGGGTTGCCGTTGCTGGTCACCAGGTTGGTGTATTCGGGGGTATCGGGACAGGGGGTGACGTGGAGATCCTTCAGTTGCAGGGGGATCGCCCCAAAGCCCATCAAGAGCACCGCCAATGCCACACAGCCAAAGCTCATGCAGACAAGACGCAGCTTTTGGGTTAGCCACTGCGCCAGCTTCCAAACTTGGCTCATCGTTTTTCCTCCAAGGCCCACCCTCTTTAGTCTAGGGGATCCCCGTCTCGTAGAACCTCTCCTCGGTTTGGATCCCATCCAGGCGCTGATCCCAAGGATCCTGAGGCAGGGGCTGCTCCAGCAAGCAGGCTTGGGGGAGGATGCCCCACTTGGGCACACTGGGATCCGGCAGAGAGGCCAAAAAGCAATCGTAATAGCCGCCGCCATAGCCCAAACGCCTTCCCCACCGATCGCAGGCCAGGGCGGGCACCAGGATCAAATCCGCCTTGCCAGGGTCGATAACTGTGCTGCCGGGAGAAGGCTCCAGCAAGCCCCAGCAGTTGGGGACAAGCTCAGCCGGCTGGTAGCGGTGCCACTGCATTTGCCGCCGCGGCAGACAACGGGGGATCCCCCACTGCTTCTCTGGAAAAAGGGCAAACAGGGATCCCAAGTCCACCTCGGAGCCGAAGGCCACATAGGCCAGGATGGTTTTGGCGGCCAAAAGTTGGGGGCAAGAGGCCAAATGAGCCACGATCTTCTGGCTGATAAGGGATCTGTCCAACCTCTGCCGTAGCTGGCGAAAGTGCTGGCGCAGGCGAGCTTTTTCTAGGGCAGGATCTGCTGCCAGAGAACTGGGCCGCCAAGAAGAAGACAGTTCCGGGGAAGGGAGTTCCTGCACAAGCCCAATGCCGCTTGGATATTCGGTCTCTGCAAGATCTGAATCTACTGGATGGCCAGGAGCTCCACTTCAAAATCCAAGGTGGCATTGGGGGGGATCACCCCGCCTGCCCCGCGGCTGCCATAGGCCAACTCCGGCGGAATGCGCAAGTAGCGCTTGCCCCCCACTCGCATGGTGGCCAGCCCTTCCTCCCAGCCACGGATCACCTGCCCTACTCCGTAGGTGAAGACAAAAGGCTGATTGCGCTTGTAGGAGCTATCGAAGATGGTGCCATCCTGTAGTTTGCCCACGTAGTTCACCACCACCGTTTGCCCCGGCTGAGGGGAAGGCCCACTGCCTTGAGCAATATCGTAGTATTGCAATCCCGACTCGGTGGTGATGAAGTCCTTGGCTGGGGATTGCACGCTCACCACCGGATTGTCTTTGGCCCGCGATAGAGCTATGGCCGGCTGGCCGCCCCACACCCCAAGCCACAGCAAGCCCAGCACCAACAGCAGCACCCGTTTCATCCGTTGGCGTCTCCCCACCGCCGACTTTTTGCTTTCCTTTACCAATCTTAGAGGATCCCGTCAGCCTTTCAGTTCGGCAAATTCGATAATCTGACCCTGGTGATCCCGCACCCAAAAGACAAAGGGTTTCTCGGAGCGAATGCTGTTGCGGATCCCTTGTTTGTTGATTCGCTTCAGAAGGGCCCTAAGGGACTCCCGCTCATAGCTGACATGGCGATAGCGAACGCCGCTGCTGCGGCCCGCTGCCGGTACAGTCCCGTAAGCAGAAGCAGATGAGGAGCTGGGCCTGGAGGTGCTGCCGTAGGGGCCAGAGCCCCCATAGGGATCCGTGGAGCCGGGGATCACGTGCAATTGCACATTGTCGGAGAGCTGATACCAAAGTCCGGGGGTATCCAATTGGGTGGGCCCAGAGGTGGGACGGGCTTTGGCATCGAAGCGGGGACTGAGGCCAATATCCCCTGGAAAGTAAGCGGATCCTAGGCTGTAGCCGACCATGCTTTGCTCGTAGCCGTAGTAGTACTGCAGGGGCAGCTCCGCTTCCGGCAGTTTCAACACCTTCTCGTAAAACCCTCTGGCCTGCTCCAAGTCCGGCACGATGATGGTGTGGACGCGGGGAGCGCCGCTTAAGAATGTCCACATGGCCCCCCCATAGGCCGATAGCAGCAAAAACATCAGCCCCTTCGTGGAGAGCAAAACCTCCAGGGGGATTAGGGGCAGCATCAGTCCAGGTGGGATGACCATCGGCACTTGTCCCTTCGCGGGTGGCTCTATGTCCAGTATAGGATCCGGGGAGAATCCTGGCCTTGGCCCACGCTCGATGAAGCTTGCTCTGTTTGCCCCCAGCCCGCGCGCCCGCCGGTTGGCCAACTCTCTGATCCCCCTCCTAGGCAAGGAGGTGAGCTGCTGGAGCAAAGCTGACCCGCAGGGGCTGCCCTCCCCCTGGCAGGCTTACGGGGATCCCAAGGATCCCACAGCGCCAGGCTCCCTAGCAGAAGCCGTTGCCCAAACCTGGCCCCAGGTGCAGGGCTGTCTCTTCATCTTGGCCGCAGGGTCGGTGGTGCGGCTCATTGCCCCCCTCTTGCAGGACAAGCAGCGGGATCCAGCGGTGGTGGTGGTGGACGAAGCCGGTCGCTGGGCTATTAGCCTGTGCGGGGGACATGTGGGGGGGGCCGATGCCCTGGCGCGGCAGGTGGCCGCTACCTTGGGAGCCCAGCCGGTTCTCACCTCTGCTTCCGAGGGGCTGGGGATCCCGCCTTTGGATTTGCTGGGGGATCCCTACGGCTGGCGGCGGGGCGCTGGAGATTGGAACGGGGTGGCAGCCGCCTTGACGCGGGGAGAGCCGGTGGCCGTTCACCAGACCTGCGGCACGCGGCTTTGGCGACAAGCTTGGCCGGCAGATCATCCCCTAGTGGCCTCCTCTCCTCCCCATCCCGTTGCCCAGATCTGGATTGGGGAATACCTCTCCCCTCCCACGGAGATCCCGACAGTGCACTGGCATCCGCGGGTGCTGTGGGTGGGGGTGGGCTGCGAGCGGGGCACCACCCGCGCTTGGCTAGAGGGATCCCTGCGCCGCCTGTTGCAGGCCCAGGGGCTGGCTTTTGAGGCCATTGCCGGCTTGGCCACCTTGGAGCTGAAGCAAAACGAGCCAGGTCTTCTGGAGCTGGCCCAAGCCTATGGCTGGCCCATTGAGTTTTTCTCGGCAGAGGCTTTGGCTGGGATCCCAGTGCCCCACCCTTCGGAGGCGGTGCGGCAGGCGGTGGGCACTCCCTCCGTAGCCGAGGCGGCTGCTCTTTTGGCGGCTCAGATCTGGGGAAGAGGTGACCGAGCTTTTGAGAGGCCCTCTTGCGTTGCGGAGGGGAAGGCAACTCTTCTCTGCCCCAAGCAGGTCTTCACGTCAGAAACCGAAGGGGCCTGCACCCTGGCCATTGCCCGCGCGGCGCAGGAGTATTCCCCTCGCAGCGGCCACCTCTGGCTCATCGGCACTGGTCCTGGGGATCTGGGTCAATTGACTTTGGCTGCCCGTATGGCTTTAACTCAGGCCGATGTGGTTGTTGGCTACCAGCTTTATCTGGATCTGGTGGATCCCCTTTTGCACCCCGGCCAAATCCGGGAGGTCTCTCCCATTACCCAAGAGCTGCAGCGGGCCAAACAGGCCATCGCTTGGGCGCAGCAGGGGCTGAAGGTGGCGGTGATTTCTTCGGGGGATGCGGGCATTTACGGCATGGCGGGGCTAGTGTTGGAGTGCTTGGCCCGCTCTGGCTGGGATGGGATCCGCCCTTCTCTGGAGGTGCTGCCGGGGATCTCTGCCTTCCAGGCGGCTGCTGCCCGGCTGGGGGCTCCGCTGATGCACGACTTCTGCGCCATTTCCCTCTCGGATCTGCTTACCCCTTGGCCGGTGATCGAAAAACGCCTGCAGGCGGCTGCAGCTGCCGATTTTGTGGTGGCCCTTTACAACCCCCGCTCCCGGCAGCGGGTGGATCCCTTCCTCAAGGCTCTACAGATCTTTCTGCAGGCCCGACCCGCCCATACCCCCGTGGCTTTGGCCCGCAACCTCTACCGCCCCGGCGAAACCCTCCACCTCACCACCCTAGGGGAGCTGGATCCAGAGGAGGTGGACATGCTCACCCTGGTTCTTATCGGCAACTCTCAGACCTTTCGCCATGGAGACCGGCTGATTACCCCGCGGGGCTATTGCCTGGGCGAAGAACCCACTTGACGGGTGTTAAGCCCAGACTCAAAACACCATCAGATGCCGGGGATCCAACTGTAGCCACCAGGGGGATCCCCAACCTTCCACCTCGCGCCAGCGCTCCCGCCACACCTCAGCTTGCAGGTGATAGTCCTGGCGGTGGGCAGGAGGACCGCCCAGCCTAAAGAAGAGAGTCAGTCGGTGGGGGGTCTCGCTCCACTTCACCAGCCAAGCCGGAAACGTGTTGGGCAGCTTCCCGTCGGGCCTGAAGGTGAGGTGGTGGGCGCGGATGGCGATGTATTCTCCCGATTCTCCCGCTGGGGATCCCTGTACCTGCAGCTCACAGCCCCAATCCAAGGCCAGCACCCGTTGAGGGCCCAGGAGCTTGGCCCGCGAGATGTTTTTGCAACCCGTCAGTTGCGCCACACTAAGGCAGGGGGGAGCCTCAAATAGCTGACGCTTGTCCCCCTGGGCAATGATTCGCCCCTGCTCCATTACAGCCAGATCCCCGCAGAGGCGGAAGGCTTCCTCAATGTTGTGGGTTACCAAAAGCGTGACTCCCTTGTAGCCCGCTAGGATTTCCCCCATCTCCTGCTCCAGTTGGCTGCGCAGGTGGGCATCCAAAGCAGAAAAAGGCTCATCCAGCAGCAAGATCTCCGGCTCAGAAGCCAAGGCTCGCGCCAGGGCCACCCGCTGCTGCTGTCCTCCGGAGAGCTCCGTGGGATAGCGGTTTTCCCAGCCCTTCAGCTTGACCAACTGGAGCTGGGCCTGGATCCGCTCCTGTTTTTCCGCTTCGCTCAAGCCCGCAGGGATCCCAAAGGCAATGTTCTGGGCAACGGTGAGGTGGGGAAACAGAGCGTAGTTTTGGAAGATCACCCCCACCCGCCGCTGAGCCGGAGGCAGCCGGATCCCCTGTTCGGCGTCAAACAACGCCCGCTCGTTGAGCAAAATGCGCCCACCATCCGGGGTTTCGATCCCGGCAATGCAGCGCAAAAGCAGGCTTTTGCCGGATCCAGAGGCCCCCAGCAAGCCCAGGGGTCGCCCGTCGCAGCTCAGTTGCGCCTGCAGCTCAAATTGGGGCAGCTTCTTGTCAATGTCCACCCAGAGGCGGGGGGCCGGAGTTGAGAAATCCAGATCCCTTCTGGCCAGAACCCGCAGGGGGCGAGGGGGAAGCTGCTGCAGAGGCTGTCGCTGAAACCAAAGGTTAACTGCCGTCATCACCCCCAAGGACAACCCCAAGACCAGGGCCGAGCTGATGGCCGCCCCCCGCATATCCCCCGCCTGAACGGCAAAGAAGATGGCCATGGATAGGGTTTGCGTGCGGCCCGGGATATTGCCTGCCAGCATCAAGGTGGCGCCAAACTCCCCCAGAGCGCGAGCAAAACTGAGGGTAACCCCCGCTAGGATCCCCGGCAAGGCCAGTGGGATCAGCACCCGCGTAAAAATCTTGGCCCTACTTACTCCCAGGGTGCGGGCTGCCGCCACCAGCGTCGGGTCGATCTGCTGGAAAGCTCCCAGGGCCGTGCGGTACATCAGGGGCAGGGCCACCACCGCTGCCGTGATCACCCCGGCATACCAGGTGAAGATGACCGACAAGTTCAGCGAGGCCAAAAGTTGTCCCAGAAGGGTTCTCCGGCCAAACAGCAGCAGCAACAGGAAGCCCACCATGGTGGGCGGCAACACCAGCGGCGCCAACAAGAGGGCCTCGATGAGAGAGCGCCAGCGACCTCGGTAGTGCAACATCCCGTAAGCCGCCAGCGTCCCCACCCCAAAGGTGATGCCCGTGGCCAAGCCGGCAATCCGTAGGGAGATCCAAAGCGGGGATAGGTCGTAGTCGCTCATTTGGAGTAACTCATCCGCGCCATTGCAGAGGGATCCCTCACAGGCGGATAAAGCCGTACTTCACAAACACCTCTGCCGCTTCCCCTGAGGTCAAAAACTCCAAGTAAGACCGTCCGGCGGGAGTATCGCGCACCAAGGCCACCGGGTAGATAATTGGCGTAATGGGATCCGCCGTAGCCACTACTCGCACCCGATTTGAAAGCTGAGCATCCGAGGTAAACAGGATCCCAGCGTCAGCATTGCCCTGTTCTACCGCCGTCAAGATTTCCCGCACCGTGCTGGCAAACACCATCTTGGGCCGCAGCGTCTCAAACACCCCTGCTTGGGTGAGAATTTCCTGGGCGTAGCGTCCGGCGGGCATGGCCTGCAGATCCCCAATGGACAGAACCCGGATCTCTTCCGCCACCAAGTCGGCAAAATCCTGAACCTTGGTTCTGGCATTGGCAGGCACAATTAAAGCCATGCGGTTGCTGAGAAGATCTCGCCGGGATCCTGCCACCAGCAGGTTTTGCTTGGCAAGGGCGTCCATAAAAGAGGCGGCTGCGAAAAATACCACGTCCAAAGGAGCCCCCTGCTCCACCTGTTGCTGGAGAGAGCCGGAATTGGCGAAGTTGTACTCAACCTTGATGTCGGGATAGCGGGCGGTGAACAACCGGTCGATTTCCGTTAAAGCCGGTTGCAAGCTCACCGCAGCCCCCACCAAAATGGGCTGAGATTGTGCCAAGCCGGGAGCCGACCCCCACCTCAAAGCCAGGGCGGCCAGGATCCCTAGGAATAACATTGCAGTTCTTCGTTTCATAGCCATTTTTCTTTGACCCGTGACAACTCTCAGAACAGGAAAATCCGCCAATGGTTCGGTGCTTTTGACTGTCGGAATTGGGTTGTAATTTGTATCTGTAGATACACACCTAGACTATCGGCAGCCATTCCTCCCCAGAGGCAACGATAAGCATCTGATAGTATTGAAACCGGTGTTGAATGACCATCCGGCAAGCTCCTCTCTTGTTCAGTTCGGTCAACACCCCTGTTGCTCTGCTTGTTCAACAAAGGAGAAGTCATGCAAATCAGCACTCGCAACTTTTTTAAAGGAACTGTAAAAAGCTTCCAGGTGGGCATGGTCAATGCCGAAATTGTTCTGGAAGTTGCACCAGGCATAGAAATAACAGCCATTATTTCTAAGCACTCTGCCGAACGGTTGGGTATAGCAGTTGGAAAAGAAGCGTATGCTGCCATTAAAGCCTCAGATGTGGTCATCGCCGTGGATTAGTGGTGGATTAGCAAATTGAGTGACTGGCCTAGACTTGCTGTTGCCTGGGATCTAAATACAGGGCTTTGATAAGGCGCTGGCGATCGTTTAGGCTGATCTGAAGCCGCCCATTCTCTACATCCCGCACCCAGCTCTGGCTGCGCCCCAGCCTCTGGGCCAATTCCCGCTGGCTGATTCCCTTTTGCTGGCGTGCCGCCGAGATATCCGCTCCACGCAAAGCTTTGCTTGAGGGGAAGTCTTTTGGGTCTTCGGGATGGCAAGGGAGATCAGAGGCTGTTGCAGCAGGCGCAGACTTTGCCCTACGCCGCTGCCGGGATCCCGATTCTCGGGTCGGGGATCTGGCTTCTTGAACTGCTTGACGATGCCAGTCGGAGGGCAGATGAAATCGTTGAATGCGAGCCTGCATCAAGAGTCCCCACTTGCCCCGCGGCCCGGCAGCCGTCAGCAAGCCACCGTTGTTGGCATCTTCAATCCAAAAGTTCAATGCCTCGTCCGCATCCTCGGGCACAGCTTCCAGGCGAGCCCACAGGGGTTGAATGGAAGAAGGATAGGTGAGGGGATCGAACTCCGGCTTGAGGCCGTAGTGGTTGAGAACCTCCAGATCGCTTTCAAAGGTGCGCACCAGCCGTTTGCGTTCTTGGAGATTGAGATAAGCTTCCTGCAGTCGCTCTTCCCCGTAGGCCACTCGCATCAGGGTGGGCACCGTCAGACGCTGTTGCCGCCCCATCCTCACTTTGAACAACAGCCACAGCAGCAGGCGCATGGCTCCTTCATGGTGTTGCCAATGGCTCATCACGGCCTGCAGCAGGGATAGGGGCAGGCTGCTGTACTGATAAAAGGCTTGCCCCTGGCGGCACCCTTGTCGATTGAGAAAGTACCGTGTCCATTCGCCGGGCTGAATCGCCCAAGTCAGGCCCACCAGATGGTTGCAGCCCTGCTCATCTTTTTGAAAGTGGCGATGCATCTTGAGCAGCCTCCACAGAGGGCCAGCCGGTACCGAAAACCCCTTCACCCGCCCCTGATCCGGCCAATCGATGGAGACTTGAATCCGACAGAGCTGCTCTATCCAGGTCATGAACAGGTGGAGACGGGTCATCTTGCTCAGATCTTTACGTTTATCCCAGCCCAAATAGGACTCCAATTGTGAGTCGGTGAAAACAAAGGATTCCTTCCAGGGGCTATCCAACCCGGCGGCATAGGCAGCGAAAATAAGATGCAAACAGGCAGTTCGCACATCGATCGGAGCACTTTGTGGGATCCCGTCCAAACATAGAGTTAGGGTCAGAGATCCCTGGTTGTGGCCAACAGATTTTTGATAGCAAACCTGGTTATCTCCCTGCTTTTGCAGATTGAGAGATTGAAATTGAGATAGGAAATTGCAAGCTTCCCAGACCACAATTGACGAAGCAAAAGCCTGGCTATGGCCGTTCAAAAATAGAGGTGGACTGCTGCGAATGCGGGCCGTGACCGTGCGGTTGCGCCCCTTCATGGCTTCATAAGGCTGCGGGGCAGAACCGGGACACAGGCTAACGCACTGAGGTTCTGGGAAGAAACCTTCGCAGTCATTGCACAACAGAGGATTAATCCAGTATTCCCCATCCTGGACAACGATAGCTTTTGTAGGACAGCTATCTACGCAAGCGTGGCAACCGATACAATCCCCTGAGATTTGATAAGCCATAGCCCTCAAACTCCATAACGTTTCCCTGTAGCTCTCCTTTGTTCACGCCTGCTATCGCATCTGCAAAACCCTAAACCCGGCCATGGAGACCTTCCTCGCAAAGCCGTGTCAGCCCGGCGAGAGACCTTAGTTTAAGGTCTGTTTCCTAAGCTCAATTCGTGAACTGGATTGAACGATACCTCAAAAGATCCCCGGCAGGCCAGGGAGATTTGGTCTAGGGTGAACCTTCTGGAAAGCTTTGTTTTCTCTTAACTTCTAATGTTTGCAGTGAACTTTTGAGATGGCTTTGCAGGCTACTCCTCCCCCCTTGAGAGCCTTTTAGGGATCCGAACTGCAACAAGTGTCAGGCGAAACGCTCAATAACCAAGCCGACACAAGGTCGTCCGCCCACCCAATACGCCGATTCATCGGCCAGGTTGTGGCTTGGCTCCAGATGCCAACCCAAGGGATTGGGTTCTAGCTCCAGCGCCCGCACGATTTCCTCTGGGCTGAGCCCTGTGCAGAGTTGAATGTGTTGCAACTTGGGAAATGGCTTTTCCACAAGGCTAAGCTCTTCAGCAGCTTTAAGGATGGAGCCCAGGTGCAACAAACAGGTGTTCATGGCTTTGCTCCCAAATCAAGATAGGTTATGAAGAGATGAGCTTCCCTTACTTTGAGTGTCCCTCATTACAGGTTAAAAATTGGGTAAATAGACTACATTTTAGAAGGCTCTTGGCAAATTTAAGATTGTTTTCTTATTCGGTTCTTGGGGAGGCGCTAGGGTGCAACGGGGATCCATGTAAACCCAGATGGGTTTAGCTAAATGAGCAGGAAGGGAAAGTTGGCCACTGGGTAGGAGTAGGATCCACTCAGGGTGACGTTGGACAACCTGGAGATAGGTACCTGGAGTGAGACCCATTTGCTGCAATTGGGCGCAAGCAGCTTCGGATCCGCGCAGTTGGTAGATGCGACCTTCTTCTCCAACCTTCATGAGTTGGAGAGGAGATATGGTTATTGAGATCTTAGGGACGGTGGGCGGTGCCAACATATAGGGATCCCTAATCTTAGAAGAGGCCATTTGAGCCTTGCCCGAGTCCATTTGCGAGCAGCTTGGAAGCAGCGATCTATCAAACCAAGTAAGCTTCCTGGTGAGTGCGAATCGTACAATTGGAGCGAGGTTTAGCCACGCAGAGCAGCACAAATCCTTTGGCTATTTGCTCCTCATCCAGAAAGGTTTGCTCCGATTGATCGACTTCTCCTTCTACCACTTTGGCCACGCAAGAGGAACAACTACCGGAGCGGCAGGAAGAGGGCAAATCCACATCTTGATCCTCAGCCGCTTCTAGGATGGTCGAATCTTCATCTACTGAGATATAGGTGTCGAGCCGTCGTTTTGGGTTAACCAAGTGAACTGTGTAGGTAGCCATGATGGAGTCTCCAGAGAGCTGACGAGGGGTAAACAAGAGATCTTAGGCAGGGATCCCAGGGCTGCATTCGCCCCGCTCTCCCAAAGAGCTGCAGCCGGCACAGCCGCCGACAGCATCTGGACAACCGTAGTCTTGAAAGACTCGGAATAGCTTCTCCTGCTGCGGGGTAGAAGTGAGAAAGGTTTGATACGCTTTTTCCAGCGCTTGCCGAGCTTGCTCCAATCGCTCTTCTTCGCTGCCCTGGAAGTGCTCCAGAGGAGCCAGATACTGAGCAAATTTGCGTAAGATATGCAAGCGATTTACATTGACCACCCGCGGATCGTAGGGGAGCTCGAAAAAAGCGAAATAATCCTCGGCATTGACTAGGGCTTGGAAGTCTTTCCAACGGCGGTTGTGGTTCCAACTCATCGGCAGGTCTCCAGGGTTTTCAAGCGTTGTCTGAGGGTGTGCAGCCGGGCAAACAGGGCATAGGTGCGGGCTGCCAAGTCGGGGAGTCGCTCGAACCCGTCGGGTAGCCCCTCGGCCAGATCGTGCAGATCCATTTTCAGTTGGCCTGCTTTGCTGTTTAGGCGCTTGATCTCGCTGCGGAGCTGGTCGGCAGAGAGGTGTTCGAAGGGCTCGAAAGCCAGGTCGTTCACAACATTCTCAACGTCACTCTCATTCAACATGGGCAAGGCACTCCTAATTACTGAAGAAAAAGAAGAAAAAATGGCTGCCGGGACGGAGACAAGCGGCTACAGTTGGCCCACCTCAGGGTAGGTTCGGGCCAGTTGGATCCCTTTGTCGATAAGGGCAGTAGCTTTTTCAGTGAGCTGTTCGAGAGACTCGAAACCGAAGCGATGGGCGTCTCGCAGGGTGTTGACCACCAACAACAGCCGCCCCGAGAAGACCAGCACCCAACCAAAGCCTTCGCTGTTGAGATCCAGCACCACCTGAGCCAGGAGGCCCGTCTCCTTTTCGATCAGGGCGGCAATGGCGCGGTAGTAGATGAGGATGCGGCTCCGCACTGCCGGATCCACCTCCCCTTCCAGGGATATTTGGCGCTTCTGGGCTTTGGTGACGACAAAGGGCTTGAGCAGCAACTCATCACTCCAGGTGCGGTAGGTGCCGTAGGGATCCGCCGCCCGCAGCTGGCGGACGATCTCCTGCAGGATGGGGCTGGTCGAGGGGGAAAGAGGGGTAACCGTCATGGCTAAACCTCCGCAGGGGAAGTAGAGGGATTTGGGGCTTCGGCTTTGCGGGCGCGCTCGGCCAAGAGCACTTTGCGCAGCCAGGGGGGAGGGTTGTGCAGGGTGGATACCAGGCGCTGCAGCAAGCTCTCGATGGATTCTTCTTCCGACTGCACTTTGATGGGGGTGATGCGGCGGTTGATCAGGCGGGCGGCGGCACTGCTGCCAATGGCAGCCACGTAGATGAGGGTGACATCGGCCAAAGCCTGCAGCTTGGGCACCAGCTTGTCCTCGTTGCCATCTGCCTCCAAGTTGCCCCCAAAGGTGAGGGTCTTACAAAATCGGTAGCCTTCGGGGGTGACTTCGTAGAGGTCGATCTGGTTGGCCCAGCCAAAGTGGGCATTGACGTGCTTGCCGTCGCGGGTTGTAAAGGCCACTTGCATAGGCGTTCTCCTTAGAACCGTGAACTTGAGGGTTTAGGGGAGCTAGGGGGATCTAGCTCGAAGCTCTGGATCCCTTAGAATCCCTGCCTAGAAACCTGGGGTGGGCTGGGGTGACGGGCTTCCTCCTGCTCCATCAGCAGGTTGCCGACGGCAAACAGTTGGGATAGGGTGCCGCGATAGCCCACCTGACAGAGGTGGTTGGCCCCCAGCCGGTCGAAGATGGGGATCCCCATCCGATGCACCGGGATCCCCAGCCGCTTGCCCAGGCGCGCCACGTGGGAGTTGCCCACCAGCAGGTCAGCCCCGGGTGCTAGCTCCTCCAGATCCCCCAGATCTCCCACCCGCACTGCCTCAATGGGAAGGGTGGTCAAGTGGGGATCCGGTGTGGGACTGATGGCCGCCTGGATCTGACAGCCCATATCCAGCAGCCAGTCCACCCACCCCCAGAGCAGATCGGCTTCTAGGGCCAAGGCAATCCGCTGGTTGCCGAAGAAAAAGTGGCAATCCAGGAGGGCATCTTGAACCTGGCTGCGCTGGCGGCGGTAGCGAGAGGGCACCGGCTGCTGGCTGTGATCGGCCAAGGTTGCCAAAAAGGGATCCACAGCCTTGAGACCGGTCAGGTGGGGGAAAACCCGATAGGGGGTGCCAAAGCGCTGGGCCAGGATCTGAGCGGCAGGGCGCATGCTCTCGCCGACAGCTATGGTGAGGCCGGAACGCCCGAGCTGGCGCAATTGCTCAAGGGTGGTGCCGCCGTCTGGGGTCGCCCTAAAGCCGGTGCCCAAGTGTCCGTCCAGGGAACCCGCGGGATCCGGCACCAGGATCGGCTCTAGGCCAAAAGCCTCCGCCATTTCTTTGATCTCCTGGGCGTCGGCAGGGGTGAGGGCAGGCCCGCACAGCACCGTTACCTGGGCAGGGCGGACGGATCCCGACGGCGATTCCGGCAGGGTGCTGACCAAGCTGTTGACGGCGATGGCATAGCCGTCCTGCAGGGATCCTTTAAAGTCAGGCGTAGAGGCCAACACGATGGGCAGATCCTGCAATTGCGGCTGGCGCCGGCGCAGCTCCCGCAGGATGCGCGGCATATCGTCCCCGCGGGTTTCCGTGAGGCCGGTGGTCAGAAGACCAATCAGCTCCGGCTGGGCCTTCTCCACCAAGGTGAGGATGGCAGCTTCGACATTCTCCTCGCCTCCCAAGATGGTGTCCACCTCGGACATGGCAGTGGTGGACATGGGAATGGCCTCGCGGAAATGGCGTACCAGCAGCGCTTTGGCAAAGGCCGTACAGCCTTGGGAACCGTGGAAGAGCGGCAGACAGCCCTTGATCCCCAGAAAGGCCAGGGCCGCTCCCAGCGGAGCGCTGAGTTTGAGGGGGTTGACGCTGAGGGGCTTGCGTTCTTGAATCAACTGGGCCATCCTCCCACCTCCTTTGCTGCTGAGGTCTCCCAGGGGGCAGGCCGTCGCAACTGCTCCCAAATGGGACTGTGGAGGGCAGCATCGATTTCCCGCGCCAAGTTCACCAGGCCGCGATAGCCGGCATAGGCATGGTGCCGCTCCTGGTTGATGTCCAGAAAGGGGATGCGGGCCTTGAGGGCGGTGTACTGGTTGCGTCCGCCGGCGATGAGCAAGTCCGCTTTCGTGCGCTCCACCACCTTGAGCAGCTCTTGCGGGCTGCCCTTGTCCAAGAGAATGCCATCCTGGCCAAGCAGCTCGCGGATGCGGGCTTTGTCTTCTTCGGTGCTTTTGCGGGTGCTGGTGGCCGTTACCTGCATCCCCAGATCTCGAGCGGCGGAGATGATCGACCAACTTTTCACCCCGCCGGTATAAAGGACAACTCGTTTGCCCGCCAGCCGCTGCCGGTAGGGGGCCAAAGCCGCCTCGGTGGCGCGAGTTTCCCGCTCGATGAGGGCCTCGGTACGCTCCTGCAGTTCGGGATCCTTCAGCCCTTGGGCAATGGCCCTTAGGCAGTGGTTCATCTCCTGCAGCCCGTAAAAGGAAGCCTCGATGTAGGGGATCCCGTAGCGCTCCTGCATCTTGCGGCCCACATTGAGCAAGGCTTTAGCGCAGATGAGAACGTTCAGCTTGGCCCGGTGGGCGGTACAGATCTCGTGGTAGCGGCCATCGCCGGTGATCTTGGCCAAGATGCGGATCCCCAGCTCGTCAAACAGAGGCAAGACATCCCACAGCTCGCCGGCAATGTTGTACTCGCCGATGAGGTTAATGTCGCGGGGAGTGGTGTACTCCGGGGAGGCGGTGCCGATAACATAGTCCAGCAGCGCTTCTCCGGCCAGACGGTTGCCTAGGTTTTTGCTGCCCACAAAGCCGGGCGCATTCACCGGAATGACCGGGATCCCAAGCTGGCGGCTGGCCCGCTGACACACGGCCTCCACATCGTCGCCAATGAGGGCAGTTACACAAGTGAGATAGACAAAAATGGCGGCAGGCTGGTATTTGGCCTGCAAGTCAAGGATGGCCTGGAACAGCTTTTCCTCCCCCCCGAAGATGATCTCGTTCTCGCTCAGATCGGTGGTGAAGCCCACCCGATAAAGCTGGGGGCCAGAAGAGAGGCTGCCCCGCGTCCCCCAAGAGTTGCCGCTGCAGGCGATCGGTCCATGTACTAGATGGGCGGCATCGGCGATCGGCACCAGGGCAATCGAAGCCCCGTCAAAGGCACAGCCTCCCTGCGCTCCTCCCGGCTTGGCTTGCTCGGCACAGACTTTGTTTTTGCCTTTGCCGTCTTTCTTGTGGTTGTGCTCGCAGGCGGTCTCGTTGAGCAGCTCCGCCACTTTAGTCCGGCTGATCAAGGGCATGATGGGATCTCCTGAGAAGAAGGGGGCTGGGGTTGAGCCGCAGCTTCGGCCAGATAAGCCGCCGCCCGTAGCCGCAGGGCGATGATCTCCTCGTAGAGGGGGTTGATGCGACAGAGGGCCGGAATGTGAACGGTGCGGGATCCCAGTCGGATATCCCGCTCAAAGGGACAGGAAGCCGGGATCAAACGACAAATCCAACGGGCCTGCCGGGATCCGCGAATTTCAATGCTGTTGAGCCAGCGGCGCGGCCACTGCAGGGCAGATCTGAAAATTGGGTTAAAAACCAGGCCGAGCCATCCCAAAGGGTTGCCGACTCTGGGAAAGGGAAGAGAAGGGTAGGGATAAGTCATGGCTTAAACCTCCGAATGGGTAGAATTGGTAACAAGAGGAGGGGGAGCACACCATTCAAAAATCTGCTCCAGTTGCTCCAAGGAAATCAGCCCGTAATGCCAAAGAATCATGGGCAAAGGGCCCTGTTCACACCCATGCCGTTTCAGGGCGAAGGTGAGGGCGGATTCCGGGATCCCAAGCTCAACTTGCAAAAACTGCAGCAGCGGCGCCCGATCGGGGGTAAGCATGGCAGAGTCTCCCAAAACGAGGGGTGGGCGTAGATGGGCAAGCTAGGATGGGGACAAGCCCAAAACCAAGCTGTCGGCAGCCAGAAAGTGGGCCAGGTGAAAGGCCCGTTCTTCCGTCCGCAGCAAAATCTGCTCGTAGAGGTGACGGGTGGCGCGATCCCCAACACTTTCCGCCAGAGCCGCCTGGCGACGCAGCAGATCGATTAGGCTTTGCTCGGCCCGCAAATCCGCTTCCAGCATGGGCCGCACGGCCAACGCATCGTCCCCTTCTGGGCTGAAGCAGCACAGCTCCGCCAGCTTGGCAAAGCTGGAGGCCGGGATCCCACCCAGGCCGTTCAGGCGCTCCCCCACCTCATGGGCGTGGTTCTGAACTTCCTGTAGACTTTCGTTGAAAAATTGGTGAATTGAGTAGAACTCTGCTCCTTCGACAACCAGATGGTGCTTCAGATACTGCAAATACAGCCCCTGAAGACTGGCCCAAACTAGGTTGAGGCCCTCGCAGATGGGAACCGTGATCTCACGTCCCAGATGAACGGGGTTGTCTCGGACTTGTTGGAAGGAGTGAGTCGAGGGGGATGGAGTGCTCATTGGCGCTACCAAAACGAGGTGAACAGGAGAAGCAAGAAGGCAAACGGCAGAGGTTCAGGGGTGGTCATCCCCTCCTGCAGATCTCTCAGGGGGATCCCAGGTCTGGAGAGACCAGCAGCGATCCAACCAACTCAGCCAGCCAGAGCGGTTGAGGGTGAAAAGGCGGAGCACACTGTGGACGAGGAGGGCTTCGGTGGGGGTGCGAATCATCACCCACAGTTGGCCGGTCGGGGTACAGCCACAGGTCAAATCCAGCTCCTGCAGACGGTAGAGAATCCGCCAGCGATCGCAACGGGGCACCTGCAGCACTTCAGCCGTTTTCGGTGGGGGAGAAACAAGGGGGGACATAAGCTCACCGGTTGGGAAGCAGGAGGGAGTCTCAGCAGAGGGCAGAACCGTTGGGTTTCTGTTCCCCCGCTTATATCCCCCGCTTATAGCAAGCGGCTGCAGGGGCTCAGGCTTGGCAGCGGGCGATCAGGATTGATTGAGTTATTGCCGATGTACTCAAACCCTGGAAGCTTGGCCCAGAGGGCAAAAAAAGTTTTTCTGAGGGCAGGGGGTTGAGTCTTTTGCCCGCAGGGATCCGGTATTTTTGGGGAAGGGTATGGGTATTTGAGCGAGTACATCCCCCCTGTCACAACAAGAAAGTCCGACGGCCTGCCGCCGCAGTAGTCTTCACTTCCTTGGCGAGGACTTTGCCCCAGGGGGATCTTTCCTCAAACTCAAACGGCTATTTTCAATACACTTTTGGGCTGATACGATATTAAATCGTAGCAATTGATGCAAAACGCAGCCGAGGCTGCGGCGCTTGAGTGCATCTGAGCAGATTTTTAGTATTTCCTAAGCATTGCCCCAAGCCCTTGTCGAATCAGGGATTCCGGGGATCCTCCCCACAGCCGGATCCCCCGCCCCTTTGGGTCAAAATACGGCATCCCCGGCCTTGAAAAACCAGACCCTTGACCCCTAAAAAAAGTTGGATTTGGCCTGCCATCAGGCTTTGCAGGTCTTGAGTACAAAGCCAATAAACTCGATCAGTTCTACCGGGCTGAGTGCAACGGAGCGGGCAGAGGGCGGTTGATATAACCGCCAGTAACGTTCTATCCCCTGGTTGACCCCACTATGCCGCCCCTTTCAACTCCGCCCCGCCAGGGATCCCCTTCCCCATCGGCCTGCGCTTGCAGCAGCAGCCCCCGCCAGGCTCTCCCCCCTCATCTGCAGCAACGCATCGCCACCCATCCCTGCTACAGCGAAGCAGCTCACCATCACTACGCCCGCATGCACGTGGCGGTAGCCCCCGCCTGCAACATCCAGTGCAACTACTGCAACCGCAAGTTCGACTGTGCCAACGAGAGCCGGCCCGGTGTGGTCAGCGAGCTGCTTACCCCGGCGGAAGCCGCCCACAAAGTGCTGGTGATTGCCGGCAAGATCCCGCAACTGACGGTGGTGGGCATTGCTGGGCCTGGGGATCCCTTGGCCAACCCCAAGCAAACCTTCGAGACCTTTGCCCGCATTGCCGAGAAAGCTCCGGATCTCAAGCTCTGCCTTTCCACCAACGGCCTGATGTTGCCGGACTACATCGACGAGATCAAACGGCTGAACATTGACCACGTCACCCTGACCATCAACATGGTGGATCCGGAGATCGGGGCCAGGATCTACCCCTGGATCCGCTGGCGACGCAAGCGCATTCGAGGGGTGGAGGCAGCCCGCATCCTGCACGAACGGCAGATGGAAAGCCTGGATCTGCTGCGGGAGGCAGACATCCTCTGCAAAGTCAACTCCGTTCTCATTCCCGGCATCAACGACACCCACCTGCTGGAAGTGAACCGGGTGATCCAGGAGAAAGGGGCTTTCTTGCACAACATCATGCCCCTGATCTCGGCGCCTGAACACGGCACCTACTTCGGCCTTATCGGCCAGCGGGGCCCCACCCCTCAGGAGTTGAAAGCCCTGCAAGATCGGTGCTCCGGCAACATGCGGATGATGCGCCACTGTCGCCAGTGTCGGGCGGACGCGGTGGGCCTGCTGGGGGAAGACCGCAGCCAAGAGTTTACCAAGGAGCGCTTTATGCAGATGACCCCCGAATACGACCCCGAAAAACGCCGCCAGGTCCAGGCAAGCATTGCCCAACTGCAAGCTCAGCAGCAGTCAACCCCAACCCACTGGACAGCCGACCTGCCTCCCGACAGCCCCTCCATCCTGGTGGCCGTAGCCAGCAAAGGCGGCGGCCTGGTCAATCGCCACTTCGGCCATGCACGGGAGTTTTTGATCTACGAGGTCAACGCCCGTGGGGCGCAGTTTGTCGGCCACCGCAAGGTTCCGCAGTACTGCCACGGGGGATCCGGGGAGGACAACAACCTAGAGCAAATCCTGGATCTCATCAGGGATTGCCGAGCCGTGCTGGTCTCCAAGATCGGCGATTGCCCCATGAAGCGTATTCGCGAGGCCGGCATCGAAGTGGTGGAAGACTACGACCTCATTGAAACGGTGGCCCTCAAGTTTTACCGCACCTGGTTGGTCAACCAGGCCCTGGACAGCAAATCTTCCCGATCTTGAGACCTCATCTTTTGGAGACGCGGCCATGGCTACTGTAACTGCTCTCACCAAAGGCGGACTGCCCTGGATCCCACAGTTTATCGAAAGCCTGGATATCAGCCGCTGCCTCGGCTGTAGCCGTTGCCTCAAAGTCTGTGGCCGGGGTGTGTTCGCCCTCAGAGCCCTCAACGAAGACGGCGAGTTTGTCGACAACGAAGAGGAAGAAGAAAGTGAGCGCAAAGTGATGACCATCCTCAATGCCGCCCTCTGCATCGGCTGTCAGGCTTGCGCCCGCATTTGCCCAAAGCAGTGCCATTCCCACGCTCCGCAAGCCGTTTAACGTTGCCCAACCCCTACCTTGTACCGGAGCCTGTATGAACCCCGTGATCTACCTGGACAACAACGCCACCACCGCCGTGGATCCCCTGGTTCTGGAGGCGATGCTGCCCTATTTGCAGACCTTCTACGGCAACCCCTCCTCGATGCACAGTTTTGGCGGCCAGGTGGGGCGTTCCCTCAACCAAGCCCGCGAACAGGTGGCAGCCCTTCTGGGAGCCGACCCGACGGAGATCGTCTTCACCAGTGGCGGCACCGAAGGCAACACCACGGCCATTTATGCAGCCTTGGCAGCCCAACCCCAGAAGCGCCACATCATCACCACGCAGGTAGAGCACGCCTCGGTGCTCAACGTCTGCAAGCACCTGGAAAAACAAGGCTACCGCGTCACCTACCTCTCGGTGGATGAGCAAGGCTGCCTGGACTTGCTGGAGTTGGAAGCAGCCCTGACCGGCGATACTGCCCTGGTGAGCTGCATGGCCGCCAACAACGAGACGGGCGTGCTTTTCCCCATCGAGGCGGTGGGATCCCTGGCTCGCAGCTATGGGGCTGTTGTCCATGTGGACGCAGTGCAGGCGGTGGGCAAGATCCCTCTCGATCTGCAGCGCCTGCCGGTGGATCTCCTCACCCTTTCCGGGCACAAGCTGCATGCCCCCAAGGGGATCGGCGCTCTCTATGTGCGGCGGGGCTTGCGCTTCCGTCCGTTGCTGCTGGGAGGGCATCAGGAGCGAGGCCGCCGCGCCGGGACGGAAAATGTGCCGGGCATCATCGCTCTGGGCAAGGCAGCGGAGCTGGCCCAAGCCCACCTGGGGGATCCCCATGAGCGGCTGCTGCGGGATCGCTTGGAGCAGGGCTTGCTACAGCGGATCCCGGATGTCCAGGTTAACGGCCACCCCACTCAGCGGCTGCCCAACACCACCAACTTGGGCTTCAAGTTCGTGGAAGGGGAAGCGATCCTCTTCTGGCTGAACAAATACGGCATCTGCGCCTCCTCCGGCTCCGCCTGCACTTCCGGATCCCTGGAGCCCTCCCATGTGCTGCGGGCCATGGGCCTGCCCTACACCGTTTTGCACGGCTCAATCCGCTTCAGCCTCTCTCGCTTTACCCAGCCGGCAGAGGTGGAGCGGGTGCTGGAGGTTTTGCCGGGGATCATCGAGCATTTGCGGGCCATCTCCCCCTTCAGCCACGAGGCGGAAGACTGGCTGCAACAGCAGGAGCGGGAACTGGCTCACCGCTGACCCCCCTCAAACTCATCTTCCCTCGACCGTTCGCATCCTCAACTCAGGATCCAGCCATGTGGGACTACAGCGAAAAAGTTTTGGAACTCTTCTACCACCCCAAAAACCAAGGGGCAATGGATCCCAGCTCCGAGCCTGGTGTTCGGGTGGTGGTGGGAGAAGTGGGCAGCATCACCTGTGGCGATGCCCTGCGGCTCTACTTAAAGGTGGACGAGGCCAGCGAGCGCATCTTGGCTGCCAGCTTCCAAACCTTCGGCTGCACCAGCGCCATTGCCTCTTCCTCGGCTCTGACGGAGCTAATCACCGGCCTCACCCTGGATGAAGCCCTGCAGATCGACAACCGCCAAATCGCCGATTACCTGGGCGGCCTGCCCCCCGCCAAGATGCACTGCTCGGTGATGGGGCAAGAGGCTCTGGAGGCAGCCATCTACAGCTATCGCGGCCTTCCTCTGCCTGACCACACGGATGATGACAGCGCTTTGGTCTGCTCCTGCTTTGGCGTCAGCGAGCAAAAGATCCGCCGCTTGATCCGGGAAAACCGCCTCACCTCCGTTGAGGAAGTAACAGCCTACAGCAAAGCGGGCGGCGGTTGTGGCTCCTGCCTGGCCCAGATTGAAGACCTGATCGCCGCTGTTCTGGCCGAGACTGACGCAACCCCTTCAGAAGATTCAAGAAATTCAAAAGGGAACTCCCAAAACCAGACAGAGCCCTCTCCCGCTGCTCCCTCTCCCCTCACCACCTTGCAAAAGATCGCCCGCATTCAGGCCGTCCTAGACGAGGAAGTTCGCCCGCTGCTGTTGGCCGATGGCGGCGATGTGGAGCTGTACGACCTGGAAGGGGATCAGGTGTGGGTACGCCTCAAGGGATCCTGCACCACCTGCCCCAGCCAGCAAAACACCCTGCGGTTGCTCATCGAAACCCGCCTGCAAGAACAGGTGTGGCCCACTTTAACCGTGCATGCCCTCTAGTTCCCCATTCTCGATAAGCCTGAGAGCCCTATGATCTGCCCCACTGTTACTCCCCGTCGCTTCCCCCATCTCCTGCCTCGATTCGGGAGAGCCCCACCGTTCAACCGGTTTGCTTCCAGATCCTGCCCAGGATCCAAGGCTGCCTTCCCGCGAGCTGAAATCCTTTGCAGTAAGGATCCCGTCTCGCTAATGCGACCAGTTGCGCCCATTGGCAGGAGATTTCTAACCCTTAAGTCGCCCTCAAGTTTTTCCTCAAGTCTTCATTAGGAGAACTGAACCATGAGACAAATTGCATTCTACGGCAAAGGCGGTATCGGCAAATCCACCACCTGTCAGAATACCGTTGCCGGTATGGCCGAATTGGGGCAGCGGATCATGATCGTCGGCTGCGACCCGAAGGCCGATTCCACCCGCCTCATGTTGCACTGCAAAGCCCAGACCACCGTCCTTCACCTGGCGGCGGAGCGGGGATCCGTAGAAGACGTGGAGCTGGAAGAAGTGGTGCTCACCGGCTACCGAGGGGTGCGCTGCGTGGAATCCGGTGGCCCCGAGCCTGGTGTTGGCTGTGCCGGACGAGGCATCATCACCGCCATCAATTTCTTGGAAGAAAACGGAGCCTACGAGGATCTGGACTTTGTCTGCTACGACGTGCTGGGGGACGTGGTCTGCGGCGGTTTTGCCATGCCCATCCGGGAGGGCAAGGCCCAAGAGATCTACATTGTTTGCTCTGGCGAAATGATGGCCATGTATGCGGCCAACAACATCGCCCGCGGCGTGCTGAAATACGCCTACTCCGGCGGCGTGCGTTTGGGTGGCCTGATCTGCAACAGCCGCAAGGTGGATCGCGAGATCGAGCTGATCGAAGCTCTGGCCGAAAAGCTCAACACCAAAATGCTGCATTTCATCCCCCGCGACAATGTGGTTCAGCACGCAGAATTGCGCCGCATGACGGTGATCGAGTACTCCCCCGACTGCAACCAAGCTGACGAGTATCGGGCCTTGGCCAAAAAGATCATCAACAACACGGATCTGAGGATCCCCACCCCCATCTCTATGGATGAGCTGGAGCAGTTGTTGATAGAGTTCGGCGTTTTGGACGACGACCAGAAAATCGCCCACCTCATCGGCAAAACCGAAAAAGAGTTGGCCCCTGTCTGATCCCCGAAAAGACGGGCTGGGGGTAGCTGGTTTCCTCCCTCAGCCCCCCCTCGCACTGTGGCTTTTATCCATGACACCCAATAGCTGAGGTTCTCATGACTACTCTGAAAAGTACCCTCAAAGAGGAAACCCGGAAAATCGTAACGGAGGTTCTGGAAACCTACCCCGAAAAAGCTCAGAAAAAGAGAGCTAAGCACCTCAACGTCTATGACGAGGGCAAAGCAGATTGCGGAGTAAAATCTAACATTAAATCCATCCCCGGCGTCATGACCACTCGCGGCTGTGCCTATGCCGGTTCCAAGGGGGTGGTGTGGGGGCCGGTCAAAGACATGATCCACCTCAGCCACGGCCCCGTGGGCTGCGGCTACTACTCCTGGTCGGGACGGCGCAATTACTACGTGGGAATCACCGGGGTGAACACCTTCGTTACCATGCAGTTCACCTCCGATTTCCAGGAGCGGGATGTGGTGTTTGGGGGGGACAAAAAACTGGCCAAACTCTTGGTAGAAGCCAGCGAACTCTTCCCCTTGGCCAAAGGCATTACCATCCAGTCCGAATGCCCCGTCGGCTTGATCGGGGATGACATCGAGGCAGTGGCCAAGAGAGTTTCCAAAGAAATTGGCAAGCCGGTGGTACCGGTGCGCTGCGAAGGCTTTCGGGGGGTTTCCCAGTCCCTGGGCCACCACATTGCTAACGATACAGTGCGGGACTGGGTTCTGCCCATTGCCGACAAGAAAGCCAAGGAGGGATCCCTCAATTTTGAGCCCGGCCCTTATGATGTGGCCCTGATTGGGGACTACAACATCGGCGGCGACGCTTGGTCTTCCCGGATTTTGCTGGAGGAGATGGGCCTGCGGGTAGTGACCCAGTTTTCCGGCGATGGCACCTGGAACGAGATGCTGCTTGCCCCTCGGGTGAAGCTGAATCTCATCCACTGCTACCGCTCCATGAACTACATCTGCCGCCACATGGAGGAAGCCTACGGGATCCCCTGGCTGGAGTTCAACTTCTTTGGCCCCACCCAAATTGCCAAATCCCTGCGGGCCATCGCCCAGCGGTTTGACGAGACCATCCAGGCCAAGGCAGAGCAGGTGATCGCCAAGTACCAGCCCCAGAGCGAGGCCATCATTGCCAAGTACCGTCCCCGCCTGGAGGGCAAGCGGGTGATGCTGATGGTGGGCGGACTGCGGCCCCGCCACGTCATTCCGGCCTTCCGGGAGCTGGGCATGGAGGTGATTGCCACCGGCTACGAATTCGGCCACGGCGACGACTACAAGCGCACCACCCAGTACATCGACGACGGCACCCTCATCTACGATGACGTGTCCGGCTACGAGTTTGAAGAATTTGCCAAGAGGTTGAAGCCAGATCTCATCGCCTCCGGCATCAAGGAGAAGTACGTCTTTCAAAAGATGGCTTTGCCCTTCCGCCAGATGCACTCTTGGGACTACTCCGGCCCCTACCACGGCTACGACGGCTTTGCCGTGTTCGCCCGCGATATGGATTTAGCTTTGAATAGCCCCACCTGGGATCTGGTCAAAGCCCCCTGGAAATCCTAGCTTGCCGCCGGGATCCCAGACGCCAACGGCCCTTCCTTCCCCTGCCCCTCATTAGGAGACCGACCATGCCGCAAGATATCCAAGACATCAAAGATCACGCCCGCCTGTTTCAAGATCCGGAATATCAGGCGCTTCTGCAGTGCAAGCAAACCTTTGAAGATCTCCCTTCCCCGGAAGAAGTGGCCCGGGTGGCCGAATGGACAAAATCTTGGGAATACCGGGAGAAAAACTTTCAGCGGGAAGCTTTGACGATAAACCCTGCCAAGGCTTGCCAGCCCTTAGGGGCCATCTTCGCCGCTGTCGGCTTCGAGGGAACTTTGCCCTTCGTCCATGGATCCCAGGGGTGTGTGGCCTATTTTCGCACCCATCTCACCCGCCACTTTAAGGAGCCCTTTTCGGCGGTCTCCACCTCGATGACGGAAGATGCGGCGGTGTTTGGCGGCCTCAAAAACCTAATCGAGGGACTGGAAAACGCTTACACCCTCTACAAACCCAAGATGATCGCCGTGTGCACCACCTGCATGGCAGAGGTGATCGGGGATGACCTGGGGGCCTTCATCACCACGGCCAGAAATGAGGGAGTTATTCCCCACAACTTCCCGGTGCCCTATGCCCACACGCCAAGCTTTGTGGGATCCCACATCACCGGCTACGACAACATGCTCAAGAGCATTCTCAGCACCCTCACCGAGCCGGTGGGCCGCACGGGTAGCAATGGCTACATCAACGTCATCCCCGGTTTCGATACCTACATGGGCAACTTGCGGGAGATCAAGCGCATCTTCGGCTTATTCGGGATCCCGCTGACCCTGCTGGCGGACAACTCCGACTATTTGGATTCGCCCAACGACGGCACTTTCCACATGTATCCCGGCGGAACCCCTCTGGAGGTGGCCGCCCAATGCCTCAACGCCGAGGCTACTTTTTCCTTCCAGCGCTACACCACGCCCAAGACCCTGGAGTTTCTAGCAGAGGCCTCGGGTCGGCCCACCCTGACGGCGCGGCCAGTGGGTATTCGGGGCACGGATGAGTTTTTGATGCAGCTATCTCAGCTAACCGGCAAGCCCATTCCCGCCGAGCTGGAGATCGAGCGGGGCCGGGCGGTGGATGCTTTCACCGACTCCCAAGCCTGGATCCACGGCAAGCGGGTGGCCCTGTACGGGGATCCGGATCTGGTGATGGGCTTGCTCAGCCTGTTGCTGGAGCTGGGAGCGGAGCCGATCCATGTGGTGGTGACCAACAGCAACGAGGAGTTCGAAGCCGAGGCGCGGGCACTGCTGGCCTCCAGTCCCTATGGACAGGGGGCAACCGTCTGGGGGGGCAAGGATCTCTGGCATCTGCGCTCTCTGATGTTCACCGAGCCGGTGGATCTGCTGATCGGCAATTCCTACGGCAAATACCTGTGGCGGGATACGGGCACGCCTTTGGTGCGCATCGGCTACCCCATCTTCGACCGCCACCACCTGCACCGCTACCCCACCTATGGCTATGTGGGGGCGCTCAACCTCCTTAACTGGATTGTCAACACCATTCTGGATGAGGCAGATCGGCGCAGCATCATCCCCGGCAAAACCGACATCTCCTTCGACTTAATTCGTTGATGGCCAGAGCAGCGGGATCCCAAAGGCCGGACTTTGTCGGACTTTGTCAAGGATCCCCTGCTCCAAAGACTCCACCCCGCTAAGAGGAACAGCCAAGCCTTACAGGAATCTGATGAATTCTGCGGCAACTTGGTTGAGCTTTCTACCCTGGACATGATTGCCCTGACGCAACCGGGGTCCCGCTAGCGGTGCGGAGCACCATCGACGGTTACCGATTGCCTAGGCGGGCCGTAGGTCTTGGAGGATGGATCCCATGAATTCCTCTGTTACCATCAACGACACCACCCTGCGCGATGGGGAGCAAGCGGCAGGGGTAGCCTTCCAAATCCCCGAGAAAATCTCCATTGCTGCCCTCTTGGATGCCATTGGCGTGCCCGAGATCGAGGTGGGGATCCCGGCCATGGGCGCCGTGGAAACGGAAGCCATTCGCGCCATGCTCAGCCTGGGGCTGCGGGCTCAGCTGCTGGGGTGGAACCGGGCTGTGCCCAGCGATATCCTCGCCTCTATTCGTTGCGGCCTCAAGCGGATCCACATCTCCGTGCCGGTCTCGGATCGGCAAATCGCTGCCAAGTTCCAAGGGGATCGCCCTCGGCTGCTGCGACAGTTGCGCCAATGCGTGGAGATGGCCTTGGAGCAAGGGCTGTGGGTCTCGGTGGGGGCAGAAGATGCCAGCCGCACCCCCCTGGAGCAGGTCATCGAGTTGGCCCAAATGGCCCAGAGCTGGGGCTGTCGGCGCTTCCGCTACTGCGATACGGTGGGCATTTTGGATCCTTTTAGCACCTACAAGCAGATTCGCCGTCTGGTGCAGGCCATCGATATCCCTGTGGAGATGCACACCCACGACGACCTGGGCATGGCCACTGCCAATGCCTTGGCCGGAATCCGCGCCGGCGCTCAGTCGGTAAACACCACCGTCAACGGCCTGGGGGAACGAGCCGGCAACGCCCCCCTGGAAGAGGTGGTGATGGCTTTGCGCTGCACCTTGGGGATCGATGTTGGGGTGGATACCCGCCGTTTGCGGGAGCTGTCTCAACAGGTGGCGCGGGCCAGCGGTGCTCCCCTCCCCCCCTGGAAGGCCATCGTTGGCGACAACGCCTTTGCCCACGAGTCGGGCATTCACGCTGCAGGGGTGCTGCGGGATCCCCAGACCTATGAGCCTTTCCCACCAGAAGCCGTGGGCGGCCAGCGGCGGCTGGTGTTGGGCAAACACTCCGGCCGGCATTTGCTGCTGCAAATCCTCAAGGAACACGGGATCCCTGTCGAGCAGATCCCACCTGGCCAGCTGGAAAAGCTCCTGGAACAGGTGCGGCAGCACGTCACCCACTGCAAGCATCCGATCCCACCGGCGGAACTGGCCCGTTATTGCCGCGCAACGCTGACGCAATGGGCGCAACACACTCCAGAACCCATCCCAGAGGAGAGCCATCCCGATGTTGTCTAACCGCTTGTCCGGAAAGGAAACTTCCAAATCTCAGGCCATTTTGGCAGCCGTGTCTCGACGGGCGCGCCAAGTAGGCCGCAGCCTAACCCGCCAAGAGCTTTGTCAGGTGCTGGCAGAAATCACAGGAGGTACCCCATGAGCGACGAACTGGAGCTGGATCGCCCTCCCCAATTTGAGCTGGGCGACAAAGTCCGCATCCGTAAGGTCATCCGCAACGATGGCACCTTCTTCGGCCAGCCGGTGGGGAAAATCTTGGCCGTTCCGGGCGACGAAGGTTACGTGATTTCCATTGGCACCTTTCTACAACGGTTTTACGTCTATGCCGTCCACTGCTTGGCCAAAGGCTTGGTGGTGGGGTGCCGTGCCCAAGAGCTGGAACTTGTGGAGAAAGGGCTATGAAAGTCATCCTGCACGAAAGTGCCTACGGGCATTTGATGGTCTACGTTCCCAAAAAAGATCTGGAAGAATCGGTTGTGGCCACCCGTTCAGAGGCCGGGGAAACCATTTTCACCTTGAGCAACGGTTGGGAATTGTCCATCCCGGAGCTGCCGGAGCCTTTGTCTCTGCCCAAGACGGTAGAGGCCAAACGCCTCTAGCCAACGGTTGGCTGAACAATTCAAGCAATTCTATTCCTATCGGCTCATCCCCGAAAGGGCTGAGAGAATGGGTTGAACTCAGCTGTGACATACTCCCATCGCTGACCCTACAGGTACAGCGTGGGCTTCGCGCTTCATCGGGGAGCCTTCGCAAGAACCCTCCACGCGCAGACACGGAATGCCCTACCGCGTAGTTGTACCAGATTCCGGCAACGCCGTTTTGTACAACTACTCCCATCATACACCATGTGGGGGTATCTGTATCCCGACACTGATGCTACGGTTACAGTGCGGGGCTTAGCTACCCCACGCCCCCACAAGCTAACAAGCTCCAAATACCCATGAAAAGGGTTGGATCCCCCATTACTTTGTATAGACAACCAGCCTATGGAGGGAGATGGCTTTTTATCCTCCTGGGGCTCCTGGTTCTTCTTTGCCTGGGAACCGTCTATTCCTGGAGCATTTTCCGCAAGCCTCTGGAAACAGAGCTGGGGATCGGGGCCAGTGAGAGCCTGCTGCCCTACACGGTTGCCCTCGTGTTCTACGCTACCCTCATGCCCATCACAGGGTTTGTCATCCCCCGCTGGGGATCCCGCCGAGTACTGGCTCTGGGGGGCAGCTTGGTGGGCCTGGGCTATGGGCTGGCCAGCTTCGCCCCCTCCATTGGGTGGATTGCCCTCTGCTATGGAGTCATTGCCGGCAGCGGTGTGGGAATAGCCTATGGAGTGCCAATGGCCGTGGCAGCCCGTTGGTTTCCCGATTGCAAGGGATTGGCGGTGGGGTCCACCATTATCGGCTTTGGCCTATCTCCCCTGCTCACTGCTCCCCTGGCCAACTGCTTGATCGAGGCACTGGGGGCTCGGCCTACGCTGCTGATTTTGGGGATCCTCTTCGCGGCAGTGATCCTGGGGATCGCAACCCAACTGAGATTTCCTCCTCCCGATTGGATCCCTTCCTCACCTTTTCCAAGAAAATCCACGAATGGCCCAGATCGCTCTCCGTTGACTTCTCGGCGCTCTCTCCCTCTGCTGAGAAACCCCTCCTTCTATGGCCTGTGGATCTGCTACGCCATCGGCACCCTGGTTGGTTTAAGCGCCATTGGGATTTCCGGCCCCGTGGGGGAAGAGCTGATCGGCCTGGATCCCCCTGCGGCTGCCAACAGCGTGGCTCTCTTCGCCATTTTCAACGGGCTCAGCCGTCCTCTGTTTGGCTGGTTGGCCGATCGCTTACATCCCCATCAGGTCACTACGGGCTCCTATGGGCTGATCCTGCTGGCCTGTGGGCTAATGCTCCTGCCTCCTCAGGGATCCCTTCTGGCCTACTGGGTAACTTTTTCCTTGCTTTGGTTTTGCCTGGGGGGGTGGCTGGCCATGGCTCCCGCCCTGACCCTGCGCTTGTTTGATCCCGAACGCTACGCCCAGAACTACGGCATTGTGTTTACCGCCTATGGAGTTGGGGCCTTGGTGGGAAAGATGATCGCGGGGCAAATTCGCGATAGGCTGGGCAGCTATAGCTATACCTTTTATGGGATGGCCGCCTTGGCGGTGGTGGGGATCTGGGTGGCCAACGTTTTTTTGAAAGAGAAGTTGTAGGAGCTTCAAGCCAGCGGGCACAGCAGGGATCCCATAAGTAGAGGCAGCAATCCCCTACTTCATACCCTCCACTGCAGGGCTGGGTGAACCAACTTAAAGACTTGCCCCCCCAAGGCAAGCAGTTTGGTAGAGTAGTACGGCTATTGCCGACAGATTGGGATCGTGGCGGAATGGTAGACGCTACGGACTTAAAATCCGTTGTTCCTCAAGAACGTGAGGGTTCGAGTCCCTCCGATCCCATCATCCCTTGATCCCTGTCTGTTCCAGCACCTCCAGCAAGTTCGAGATCCGAACCCAGGCATCTTCTCGATCCAAATCGGGGCTGGAAAGAAGAGCCACCAAAGCCGGATCACAAACAGGTGCTACCAAAGGGAAGTACCTTAACCCTGCCACCTGGGCAATGATCCAAAAATAGGGGAGCACTGCATTGCTGGGCAAGATCTCGATGACGGTGGTGCCGGGTGGACAAAAGGCGAGGTTGGTTAGGCCCGCCCCGTGGATCCCGATCACCGCCTCTGCCCCCTGCATCAGGGCTATTTGCTCTTGAAGAGAAAGGGTTTCCATTTGCACCGGTGCAAATCCCCAAGGGTGCAAACAGGCTAGCACCTCCGCTTCGTTGATCACCCGCCGCCAGCGGGCAGACCGACGGCTGATGTAAATCCGCCGCGGCTGCAGGGGGTCGATGGAGAAACTCGGCTGGGCCAGTTGCCGCAGCACCTCCAATCCCCTAGGCGTCAAGCACCCCACCGGAGCGCCTGCCGAGGGCACGATCAGGTTCTGGGCTTGCAGATGGGATCCCCCCAACTGCTCAAAGCTGAGGATGCGCTCGGCTGGGATCCCCAAAGCAGCCAAGCTCTGCACCTGAAAGGGCTTTCTTTGATACCCGTGGATCAAGATGGGGATGTCCTTTTCCAGGGCGCCCGACCGCTGCAGGATATCGAGGGCCGGCAGAATATCCACCATCCAGTGAAAGTAATTAACTGCCCCCAAGGGCAAAAGGGCAACGGGGCCATCCAGTGGGATCGGTGGGGGGAGATGGGGCAAGCCCAGCAGGGGGTGGTGTCGCAGGTGATCTGGCCTGTAGTCCCAGTCGAGGAACTCCGGCGGCGGCAAGCTCAGGGATAGATCGGCGAGCAATTCTCCCCGGCGGGTGAGCACCCCGCTGGCAAAGCTGGCGTAGAGGTGGCGGGGATAGTGGCCCACGTGGACGGATCCTCGGGGGATCTGGGCGACAAAGGTCTCTGCCAAGGGGATGCGCTGCGGGCGCAACTTTTGCAAAATGGCGGGATCAGCCGCAGGGGGCGCTTTCAGACAGAGAACCCCCCCTGGATCCAGCAGTTGGTAGTCCCCTTCGCCCGTGGCCTGATGCCACTGTCGGGTGGTGAGGTAGCCTTGGGTTGGCACTGGCCAGAAGTCAGTTGTAGGGGGAGTGCTCTGGGAAAAGGAGTCTGCTGGAGGGGCAACGCCTTCTGGAGCCCAACGCTGCCGCCAAGCCGAGTACAGCAGGCAATCGGGGCCCTCCCCTCTGCATGCCTGCTCCAGTCCAGACCGCAGAGGGCTTTCTCTGCCGCTGCCCTCGCACCACGCCTGCACCCAATTCCGTTCCGCTGCCACCGCTCGGCAAACCTTCTCCCAAGCCGCCTCAGGGTGAGCCAACCGCACTTCCGCTTCCGCCCAGTAGCTGTAGAGCTGCGCTGTCCCGGTGCCCCGCGCCTCAGCCGCCTGGAAACACCCCACAGCCTGAACTGGATCCTGCAGATCCAGCCACGCCAAGCCCATCTGTACCCAGGGATCCCCCCACTCAGGGCGCAGCCGCGCAGCCTCCTGCAGAGGGGAAATCGCCTCTCGCAAACGGCCCAGCTTCATCAGGGCCAAGCCCCAGCGCCAAAAACTCTCTGCCGCCGTCGGATCCTGCTGGCAAGCCCGCTCAAACCACTCCGCTGCCGCAGCCCACAGCCGGCTCCGCTCTTGGGTCAGGCCAATGCGGTGAGCAGCCAAAGCCTGGCCAGAAGACAGCTCCAGCCCAGAAAGCCCATCCCCCAACTCCAGAAGCTGCCGATACAGAGCTGCTGCCTGCGGCCAATGGCCCTTCTCCCACAGGCTTTCCGCCAAAGCCTGCAAGCTCCTCAGCAGGTGGTAGACGGCCTCGGATTCGGCCACCCCCCTCGCTTGCAGCATCGCCAAGCCCTCTTGCCACACCAGCTGCGCCTCCAGTTCCCGACCCAGCAGGAGATAGGCGGCTCCCAGCTCCCAATACAGCTCTGGAGAGGGGGATCCCTGCTCGAGCTGTTGCTGTAAAACCTGGGTAACGCGTTCGTAATGTCCCTGCTCCCAATCCTCAAGGAGAAAAGCGGAAGACAACAGATGGGAGGGTAGAGCTGGGTTGAGAGCCATGTCTTTGTGGATGAGAAACAGTGTTACAAACTGCAACAACCTCCCCACTCTGGGCCCGTGCCCCTAGTATTCTAGGCTTGGCTTCCCCCTCAGGGATCGGGCATCGATCCTTCTCAGCTCAGAGAGGGATGCTCCTCCAGTCGTGGGTCAGCCTCTTCACCCCCTTCGATGGCACTGTCCTCGGCCTTTGTCGGCAGTTTTTTCGATCAAAACGGAGTTTAAAAGATCGATGGGTATCAACGTATCCGCTGGCGCAGTCGTTTCCAACCCCCGTCTCTACCAAACCGTGCCTGTATCGACCATCTCCCAGGCGGAACAGCAGGATCGCTATCTGGGACGCACCGAGCTGGATCGCCTCGAGGACTTTTTCTCCAGCGGCCTGAAACGGCTAGAGATTGCCGAGGTCATTGCGGCCAATTCGGAAATCATCGTCAGCCGGGCAGCCAACCGCATCTTCACAGGGGGCTCGCCCATGGCCTATCTGGAGCGGCCAGAAGCGACCCAAGACGAGAAAGAAGCCTTCAAGCTGGGTACTGCCTTCTACGTGGAATCCACCGGCGGATTCATTGAGGCCATCCGCAACATCTTTAGCGCCAGCGGTGTGGAGATTCCCCCCAATTTCCGCCCCATCAACATCTCCCGCTACGGAGCTGCCAACATGCGCAAATCGCTGCGGGATCTGAGCTGGTTTTTGCGCTACGTCACCTACGCTTTGGTGGCCGGGGATCCCAGTATCATCGCCGTCAACACCCGCGGCCTGCGGGAGATCATCGAAAATGCCTGCTCCGCCGAGGCCACCATTGTCGCCATTCAAGAGATGAAGCGGGCAGCGGCTGGCTACTTCCGCAAAGATGCCGAAGCAGTTGCCATCATCAACCAATATTTCGATGTCTTGCTGAGCGAGTTCATCGCCCCCGCCCCTTCCGACAAGCTGCGGCAGCGCAATGCCAGCACCGCCGACGGCCTGCCCCTGCAGGGGCTGCAGCTACCCCAGGTTTACAACTTGGCTGCCGAGAAAGTTCCCGTTTTTGCCATGAAGCCGGGGCTGTCCAACGCCGAGAAAGAAGAAGTCATCAAGGCCGCCTATCGACAGGTGTTTGAGCGGGATATCCGCCGCGCCTACGGCCTCAAGCTTTCCGACCTGGAGTCGAAGGTGAAAAACGGCGAGATCTCCATGAAGGAGTTCATTCGCCGCCTGGGCAAATCGGAGCTGTATCGCAAGCAGTTCTACGAGCCTTACATCAACAGCCGCGTCGTGGAGCTGGCCTTCCGCCACTTCCTGGGGCGGGCTCCCGAAACCCGCGAGGAAGTGCAGACCTACTTCTCCATCATCTCCAGCAAGGGTCTGGCCGGCCTGGTGGACGCGCTGGTGGACAGCCGCGAGTACGGGGACTACTTCGGCGAGGAGACGGTACCCTACCTGCGCAAGCTGGGGATAGAAGCCCAAACCAGCGCCAACTGGGGGGCCAAATTCGACCTCTACACCTACGCTGCCCCCCGCCGCAAGGTGCCCCAGTTCATTACCCTCTTTGCCCGCTACAACCGGCCCCTGCCGGATCAGCATGCCTATGGCTCCGGCAATGACCCGCTGGAGATCCAATTTGGGGCCATCTTCCCCAAGGAAACCCGTTCCCTCAGCGCCCGCCCTGCTCCCTTCAACAAAGATGTCAAGCGCATCCTCATCCGGCGCGGCTTTGCCCTGACCAACGAGCGCACCAATCCCAAGGCAGTGGGGGATCCCGGCAGCCTTGGCCCGAAGGTTTTCAAGCTCACCCAAACTCCCGGCGATCGCAGCCGGCGGCTAGGGGTGCGGGCCGGCATTGTCGGCAGCGAGGGATCCACCCAGGCGGTGATCCGCGCCTGCTACCAGCAGGTGTACGGTTACATGCCCTACGAAGGCCAACGGCTGACCCGCTGGGAGATCAAGCTGGAGTCGGGGGAAATTCCTGTCAAAGAGTTTGTGCGCCAACTGGCCAAGTCGGATCTCTTCCGCAACAAGTACTGGTCCAGCTTGTATGTCTGCAAAGCCATCGAGTTCATCCACCGCAAGCTGCTGGGCCGACCCACCTACGGGCGCCAGGAGATGAACCGCCTATTTGACATCGCCTCCAAGCAAGGGTTCTACGCCGTCGTGGACGCCATCCTCGACAGCGAGGAGTACCAGCAGGTCTTCGGGGAAGATATCGTGCCCTATGAGCGCTACCTCACCCCCGGCGGTCTGGCGTTGCGGCGGATGCGGTCGGGATCCAGCGACATGGCTGTTGCAACCAAGCCCATTCGCACCGACGACGACATCCCTCTCTTTGTCAAGTTGGGTCAGCCTCGGGATATGCCTTCCGGCGAGCTGGAAATCCAGCGGCGGGCCCAGCAGGGGGTGCCCAAGGTACGCCAAGAGATCCCTGTCTTCAAGCTCACCAGCCTGGCCAACAAAGCGGAAGTCAACAACCTCATCCGCGCCGCCTACCGGCAGGTCTTCGAGCGGGATATGGACATCTACAACATCAGCGCCGAGCTCAGCTCTGCCGAGTCCAAGCTGCGCAACGGCGAGATCACCGTCAAGGAGTTCATCGAGGCCCTGGGGTGTTCCGAGCTGTACCGCTCCGAGTTCTATGCCCCCTATCCCAACACCAAGGTGATCGAGCTGGGCACCAAGCACTTCCTGGGCCGTGCACCCCTCAACCAGCAGGAGATCCGCAAGTACAACCAGATCTTGGCCACCCAGGGGGTGAAAGCCTTTGTGCGCGCCCTGCTGAACACCCAGGAGTATCGGGATCTCTTCGGCGAGGACACGGTGCCCTATCGCCGCTTCCCCACCTTGCCGGCGGCCAACTTCCCCAACACGCAGGAGCTGTACGGTCGCCTTACCAAGCAAAACCGCGAGCTGGTGGTGCCCAGCTTCAGCCCTGTGGGCAATGACCGCAGCTAGATATGGAGCTCTCAACCCCTTCTCTCCTTGCGGGAGAAGGGAAAGACAAATTAGCTCCACAAAGGCAGAGGAGACTGGGCTTCATAGCCCAGATGCCGTAGCGCAGCAGGGGTAACCACTCGACCCCGGGGCGTGCGCTGCAGGTAGCCGATCTGCAGCAGATAAGGCTCATACACTTCTTCAATGGTTTGGGGATCCTCACCCGTCACCGCGGCCATCGTCTCCAAGCCCACTGGCCCTCCACCGAACTGCTCCACCAGCACCGTCAGCAGCTTGCGATCGATCCAATCCAAACCCATGGGATCCACCTGGAACAGCTCCAGAGCGGCTGCTGCCACTTCTTGGCTAATGTGGCCATCCCCTCGCACCTGGGCGTAATCTCGCACCCGCTTGAACAGGCGGTTGGCAATGCGGGGCGTGCCCCGAGAACGGCGGGCGATCTCTGCAGCCCCTTCTGGATCGGTGGAGACATTTAAGAGGCGAGCCGTGCGCAGCACGATCTGCACCAGCTCGTGAGGCTCGTAAAAGTGCAGCCGTTGCACGTGGCCAAAGCGATCCCGCAGCGGAGAAGTGAGGGCGCCAATGCGGGTTGTGGCCCCGATGAGGGTAAAGCGTTCCAAGGGCAGAGAGGTGATGCGAGCAGAGCGACCTTTGCCAATGGTGATATCAAGACGAAAATCCTCCATCGCCGGATAGAGCAATTCTTCTGTAACCTTGGGCAGGCGGTGGATCTCGTCAATAAACAACACATCCCCCCGCTTCAAGCGCACCAAATACCCGGCAATGTCGCGGGGGCTCTCCAAAGCCGGCGCGGTGGTCATGTAGAACTGGGATCCCATTTCTGCCGCCAGCACTGCTGCCACCGTGGTTTTGCCTAGACCAGGCGGGCCGTAGAACAGCAGGTGATCCAGAGGCTCTTGGCGAGCGCGGGCCGCCGCAATGGCAATGGAGAGCACTTCTTTAAGTTCCGTCTGGCCAATATATTCCGCCAGGGTGCGCGGGCGCAGGGATTCTTCCTGGGCTTCGCCAGGGTGGGCTTGCGGCTGCAACAGGGCAGAGGGATCCGCTCCCCTTTCCCCAGCAAAGCTCAACTCTCTGCCTTCTTTTCTCCAGGCTGAAGACTTTTGCTGCCGCCGCTTGGGGCCCTCAGCGTTCTGGCCTGTATCCCGAGAAGAAATGATTGCCATATCCCTAAGTCACAGAGGCAATGGCCCCAATTTAACTCTAGAAAAGCTCTGGGAAAGATCACCCCAGCAAAGAGAACAAAAAAATCCCCCAGACCAAGCCGGGGGATCCACCAATGCTGTTGAAGCGTCAGGTCAGGCCATCAGCCACGCACCGCAGGCGCTACCTCCACCGCCGCCAAATCCAGCGGGAAGTTG
>NZ_JBSSDE010000019.1:0-57602 GCF_054060435.1 Thermostichus sp. MS-CIW-34
CGGGCAGCGGAAGACCCGGAGTTTGAGACGTTTTACACGAAGAACATTTTGCTGAACGAGGGGATTCGGGCGTGGATGGCGCCGCAGGACCAGCCGCATGAGCGCTTTGAGTTCCCTGAAGAAGTCCTCCCCCGCGGCAATGCGCTCTAAACCCACTGAGCTCGCTCGACTTTAGCTGCGGTAGATCCCTAGAGATCTGCTCTGTGAGGATGAGCGCTTGCCCAAGGGATCCCCTGCCGCGGATCCCAGTGGACAGGGAGCCCAACGGCAGGCGCTCGCGTTAACTAAACTTTTTTTGGTGTCTCTTGTTCCTGACTATCATTGGAGGTTGGTCTCTGTGACCTCGACAACATTTGGTTCTGCAGTGGTGCAAGATCGCACCCAAGGCGGATTTGCCTGGTGGGCTGGGAATGCCCGCTTGATTAATCTCTCCGGTCGGCTTTTGGGCGCCCATGTGGCCCACGCTGGCCTGATCGTCTTCTGGGCGGGAGCGATGCTGCTGTTTGAGGTGGCTCACTTCACGCCGGATCGGCCTATGTATGAGCAGGGCCTGATCCTGATGCCCCACGTGGCCACTCTGGGCTGGGGGGTTGGCCCGGGGGGCGAGGTGATTGACACCTACCCCTACTTTGTCATCGGGGTGCTGCACCTGATCTCCAGCGCCGTGCTGGGGTTGGGGGGCATTTATCACGCCATTCGCGGCCCAGAAACTCTGGAGCAGTCTTTCCCCTTCTTCGGCTACGACTGGAAAGACAAGAACAAGATGACCACCATCCTGGGGATCCACCTGATCCTGTTGGGGTTGGGGGCTTTCTTGTTGGTGGCCAAGGCCATGTGGTTTGGCGGTGTCTATGACACCTGGGCTCCAGGAGGTGGCGATGTGCGGGTGATCACCAACCCCACCTTGAACCCCGCCGTGATCTTCGGCTACTTGTTCAAATCTCCCTTTGGTGGGGAAGGCTGGATCATCAGCGTTGACAACATGGAGGATGTGATCGGCGGCCACATTTACATCGGCATTATCTGCATTGCCGGTGGGATCTGGCACATCCTCACCAAGCCCTTCGGTTGGGCCCGCCGCGCCTTCATCTGGTCTGGGGAGGCCTATCTCTCCTACAGCTTGGCGGCGGTTTCCCTGATGAGCTTCATTGCCACCTGCTACATCTGGTTCAACAACACCGTCTACCCCAGCGAGTTCTACGGCCCCACTGGCCCAGAAGCCTCGCAAGCGCAAGCCCTCACCTTCATCGTGCGCGACCAGCGCCTGGGGGCGAACATTGGCCAAGCCCAAGGTCCCACCGGTCTGGGTAAATACCTGATGCGCTCCCCCACGGGCGAGATCATCTTCGGCGGCGAGACGATGCGCTTCTGGGATGTGCGGGCTCCCTGGAAAGAGCCGCTGCTGGGCCCCAATGGCCTGGACTTGGATAAGCTGAAGAACGACATCCAACCTTGGCAAGCTCGCCGTGCGGTGGAGTACATGACCCACGCGCCGCTGGGATCCCTGAACTCGGTGGGTGGTGTGGCTACCGAGATCAACACGGTGAACTTCACCAGCCCCCGCACCTGGTTGGCTGCTCACAACTTCATCTTCGGCTTCCTGTTCTTTGTTGGCCACCTGTGGCATGCCGGTCGCGCTCGCGCTGCCGCTGCTGGCTTTGAGAAAGGGATCAGCCGCGAGAACGAGCCGGTTTACCGGATGAAGCCGATCCGCTAACTTTGGGTTAGCACAACGGTCTCAATGGTTTGGCTTGGCCCCCATACCGGGGGCCTTTTTTTTGGGCATCCCCCCCTGAAGGATTGGCAGAAAGAAAGTTTGGGGTGGAAACTGAAGAGCGCTGAGTCATCAGAGCAGATGCACAAGATCCCTGTTACCGTCATCACCGGATTTCTGGGATCCGGCAAGACCACGGTGATCCGTCACCTTTTGCTCAACAACCAGGGCCGCCGCATTGCCGTGTTGGTGAATGAGTTTGGCGAAGTGGGCATCGACGGCGAGTTGCTGCGGGATTGCCAACTTTGCGAGGGAGAGGGATCCATCCCCATTTTGGAGCTGGCCAACGGCTGCCTCTGTTGCACGGTGCAGGAGGAGTTTTTGCCCACCATGGAAGCTCTGTTGCAGCGGCGGGCGGAGCTAGACTGCATTTTGATTGAAACCTCAGGACTGGCCTTGCCCAAGCCCCTGGTGCAAGCTTTCCGCTGGCCCACCATTCGTACAGGCGCCACGGTGGATGCGGTGATTACGGTGGTGGATGGTCAGGCTCTGGCCTCCGGGCAACTGGTGGGGGATCCGGCGGCCCTGGAGGCGCAGCGGCAGGCTGACGAAAGTTTGGACCATGAGACTCCGCTTGAGGAATTGTTTGAGGATCAGTTGAGTTGTGCCGATTTGGTGGTGCTCACCAAGGTGGATCAGATCTCTTCTGAGCAACAGGCGCAAGTGGAAAGCTGGCTGCGCCGGCGGTTGCCCCCTGGGATCCAAATTCTCCCCTGTGAGCGGGGCCAGGTCTCCCCAGAAGTGCTCTTGGGCTTTAATGCAGCGGTGGAAGACCAGCTCGAGCGCCGCCCCAGCCACCACGATCACGGGGAGGAGCATGAGCACGAAGCTTTTGAGTCTTTCTACCTCAGCTTGGAGGGAGGTTATGAGCCGGGATCCCTGGTGGCTCAGCTACGCCAGTTGGCCCAAGAGGAATGTCTTTACCGGATAAAAGGGTTTGTGGCCGTTCCCCACAAGCCGATGCGCCTGGTGCTGCAGGGGGTGGGATCCCGATTTGAAACCTACTACGACCGCCCCTGGCGACCCCAGGAGCCGCGCTTGACCCGACTGGTGCTGATTGGGCAAAACCTCAACCGCGAGCGCATTGCCGCCCAGCTCCAGGCCTTGGCCATCAGAGAAACGGTGGCCCCCACCGGCTGATCCCTGTCTCAAGTTGTGGTTGCTTCTGGGCATTGACGCGCTCGCGCAGGCAGGCTACAGGCCCTCACCCCCAGCCCCTTTCCCAAAGAGGGAGGGGCGCAGGTACCTCAAAGGTAGACGTCCAGAAGGGAAGCTAGGGTGGGAAATCGGCAGCGCAAACCCAGCGTTTCTGGGGAAAGGGCCGGGTAAACAAAGTGGCGGTGGCGCAGACAGAACTCGTCCCACTCAGAAAGCTGCACCCGAAAGAGGAAGGCCAGGGCGCGAACGAGAGCCGGGGGCAGAGGCACTCGGAAATAGATCCGTTTTTTGAAATAAGCACACATCTGTTCCACACATTCATCCCAGGAGAGGGGGGGATTGCCCAACACCCAATCGCCGCCACCAGGCAGATGGGCCACCCAATAGGCCACCATCTCGGCCACATCGGCAGCGTGGATAAAGTGGAAGCTGGCATCCACCCGCAAAAAGCGGATCAGATCCAGCCAGCGGAGAACGTCCTTGAGGCCGGCAGTGATGTGGGAGTAGGGGTGGTGGGGGCTGCCGCCAAAGAGCAGGGTGGGATAAAGGGTGAGCAGGCGCTCCGGCCAGAAGCCGCTTTCCTGCCGCCGCAGCAGCATCTCGTACTTGCTGCGGATGTAGTCGGTGCCGGCCCGTCCGGCGATGGCCAAAGGCTCCAGGGCCTGGTTTAAAAGGCTGGCTGTGGAAAAGTAGATCACCTGCTGACAGCGCTCCGGATCCAACAACTGAAAGAGCTCCAGGGTGTGGGTAACATTCACGGCCCAAGCCAGGGTGGGATCCCCCCAGGCTGCCGCCATGTGGATCAGCCCATCCATCTGCCGCAGCAGGGCAGCCTGTTCCCGGATGCGCAGGAGATCCCCGGGCACCAGGGTGATGGGGGCAGGGAGTCGTTCCAGGGGTAAACGCAAGCGGCTGGTGTTGCGGATGAGCACGTACAGGTGGTAGGCCGGCTGCTCAGGAAACTCGGGATCCCTTTGCTGGGCCAGGCGCTCCAACACATAGTGCCCTAGGCAGCCGCTAGCGCCGGTAAGAAACAGGTTTCGCAAGAGGTCTTCCCAACGGGACTCGATGAAAAAAGCTTCTGACTAGTGTACCGCCTCAGCTTCCGTCTGCCGGAATTCCCCTGTAGGAGAGCCGCTCGACTGGGCAAACCCCACACTGGAAATTTGCCCGCAAGGATGTCAGCATAGTTCGACAAGAATCCAACTCAAAGAGCATATCCGAATATCCATCTGCATCTGTGGCTGTAACCTCTTCTCCGCCTTCCCGTTCCCGCGCTTTTGGCCTTTGGCCGCCGCTGGCCTTGGTTTTGCAGCGGCTGACCCAAGCGGTGCCGGTGCTGCTGTTGATCACGCTGCTCAGCTTTTTGCTCTTGCAGCTGGCCCCCGGAGATTTTTTGGATCCCTTGCGGGCGGATCCCAGTGTCAGCCAGGAGTTTATTGCCCAAGAGGAAGCGCGGCTGGGGTTGGATAAGCCCTTGGTTTGGCAGTACTTGACCTGGCTGGGCAACCTGCTGCAAGGGGATTTCGGGGTGAGCTACACCTATCGCGTGCCGGTAGCACAGCTCATCCTCTCCCGCGCCGGCGCTACCTTGCTGTTGGCGGTGTCCTCTGTTCTGCTGACTTGGCTGATCGCCATTCCCCTTGGGATCCTGGGGGCGCTGCGGCAGAACACCCCCCTGGATCGGGCGTTGCAGTTGCTCAGCTACCTGGGCCAGGCCATGCCCAGCTTCGTGCTGGCCATTTTGCTGCTAATTGTGGCCCAAAACGTGAGCTGGCTGCCGGTAGGGGGGATGACCAGTGTTTATTTTGCCGAGCTTAGTTTGGGGGAAAAGTTGCTGGATCTGGGCCGCCACCTGCTCCTGCCCACGCTGGCCCTGAGCATCACCAGCTTTGCCGGGCTGCAGCGGATTACGCGCGGCAATTTCTTGGATGTGCTGCGGCAGGAATACATCCAGGCGGCGCGGGCCCGTGGGATCCCAGAGTGGCGGGTGATCTGGTTGCACGCGCTGCGCAACGCCGTCAACCCCTTGATCACGATCTTGGGCTTTGAGTTTGCCAATCTGCTCAGCGGCTCTTTTATTGCCGAGTTTTTCTTCAATTGGCCGGGGCTGGGCAAGCTGCTCTTGGAGGCTGTTCAAAGTTTCGACATCAATGTGGTGATGGCGGGGCTTCTGCTGGGGGCCGTGATGCTCATTCTGGGCAATTTGTTGGCCGATTTGCTCCTGATGTGGGTGGATCCCCGGATCCGACCCGACTCACTGCTGTAGTTAACCATTGCTGCTACGGATCCCTCAAACAGGCGGCTCAATTGTGGAGACAATATCCCGAATCACCGCCTCAGCCTCTTGCCGTCGGTTGCCGGCCATCTCTCCCGACCCGGCCAGAGAAACCCGATGGGTCAGTACCGGCACGAACAGTGCTTGCAGATCTTCTGGTAGACAAAAGCTGCGCCCTTTCACCAGCGCCTGAGCCCGTGCTGCCCGCGCCAAGGCCAGGGCTCCACGGGTGGATACCCCCGCCCGCAGCAGCTTGGACACGCGAGTGGCCTGCACCACCTGCAGAAGATAGTCCGCCAGGGATCCATCCAAATACACTTGATCCACCGCCGACTGAATCTCCCGCAACTCCATCAGGGAGAGAACCGGCTGCAGATCATCCACCGGCTCGGCCTGTTGCCGTTGCAAGAGTAAAGCTCGCTCTACCTCAGGGCTGGGGTAGCCAATCGACAGCCGCACCAAAAACCGATCCAACTGGCTTTCTGGGAGGGGATAGGTGCCGTGGTACTCCAAAGGATTTTGGGTGGCCAACACCATAAATGGGCTGGGCAGCGGGTAGGTGCGATCGTCCAGCGAAACCTGCTTTTCCGCCATTGCCTCCAGCAGGGCACTTTGGGTGCGGGGCGAGGTGCGATTGATTTCATCCGCCAAGACCACGTGGGCAAAAATGGGGCCGGGACGAAATTCAAAATCCCCTTTTTCTTTGTTGAAAAGGGTGAGGCCAAGGATATCTGTCGGCAATAGGTCGCTGGTAAATTGAATCCGCTGAAACTTGGCTCCCAAACTGTGGGCGATGGCCCGCGCCAAAGTGGTCTTGCCTACACCGGGTACATCTTCAAGCAAAACATGACCTTCCGCAACCAAGGCCGTGACCACCGCCTGCACCACCTGCGATTTGCCCTGAAACACGGATTCGATATTGGCAATCAGCTTGCCAATCTGTTGGTGCAAGGTTTGTAATCGCTCCGCTGGGATCCGTGCTGAACCAGACCGGGTGCTGACACTCGCCATAAACCATTCCCAAAGGGGCCTATTCCACCTTACAGGCTGGATCCCATTGCCAGCTCAGGGCGGGATCCCGCTAAACCCCAGTGAAAAACCGGAGTATCATAGACCTAAGCCCTCCACAAGGATGGATATCTTGGAACTGTCTTGCAAAAGTGAATATGCTCTCCTGGCCCTTCTGGAATTGGCCCAGCACTACAGCGATGGCCAGGTGCTGCAGATCAAAGAAATTGCGGCCCATCAGTCCATACCCGACCGCTACTTGGAGCAATTGCTGGCCACCTTGCGCAGACAGGGGTTGGTGCGCAGCCAACGGGGATCCAAGGGAGGCTACTTCCTGGCCCGAGCACCCTGGCAGATCTCGCTGCTGGATGTTATCCAGGCCATCGAGGGGGAAGATCTCAGCCGCTCCCGCGACTTGCCCTCGGGCGATCTCACCCCAGAGCGGGAAGTGCTCCTGAAGGCCTGGCAAGATGCCCAAGCTGCGGCGGTAGCCATTCTCCAGAAGACCACCCTACAAGACCTCTGCGACCGGCAGGCACAACAGCAACAAGCTCGGCTCATGTACTACATCTAGGCCAGAGGCTGGAGCTGGGATCCCTGGCAAGTTTTGGGTTATCCTGAAACACATTGCTTTTCGAATTGAGCCCTTTCCATGACCGTTCGCTCTTCTCGCTCTCAGGCTGCCGATACGTTTTCTGCGGAAGATTTTGCCCAGGCTTTAGACAAGCAAAACCTCAGCTTTCAACCGGGGCAGGTGGTGCAAGGCCGCATCTTCCAACATCAGAACGATGGCGCTCTGGTGGATATTGGCGGCAAATCCCCGGCCTTTTTGCCCCTCAAGGAAGCAGGGATCCGCCCAGGGGAAGATTTGAGTGCGCTCTTTCCTTTAAAGACAGAAGCCGAGTTTCTCATCCTGCGGGAAGATGCAGAAGGACAAATTGTGCTCTCGGCGCGGCGGCTGAGGCTGAAGCGGCTTTGGGAAGAGCTGGCCCAGAAGCAAGCCAACGGCCAGACGGTAACCGTTCCGGTGATCGCCACCAACAAAGGGGGGGTGGTGGTGGATGTGCAGGGGCTGCGCGGCTTCATTCCCCGCTCCCACCTCAGCCAACGGGAAAGTCTGGAGGAGTTGGTGGGGCAATCCTTGACAGCAAGCTTTATCGAGGTGAACCCAGAAGCCAACAAGCTGGTGCTCTCCCAAAGGGCGGCTGTAAAGTCCGAGAACCTGAGCCGCTACACCAGTGGCCAAGTGGTGGAAGGCAAAGTCAGCGGACTAAAACCCTTCGGTGTGTTTGTGGACTTGGAAGAAGGGGTAACCGGGCTGTTGCACATCAAGCAGGTCAGCCAAAGTTTTGTAGCCTCGCTACCGGATTTGTTCAAACCAGGCCAACGCATCAAAGCTGTTGTCATCGATGTGGATGAGGCCAAGGGACGGATGGCCCTCTCCCTGCGGGTGCTGGAAAAGCATCCGGGCGAGGTGCTGGAGCAGCTGGACAGGGTTATGGAGGAGGCCGAAGAGCGGGCCGGTAAACTCAAGGGGAGAATAACATCCGACGGCCAAGTCATCTGATCCCATCTCTGCCTCGAGTTCGGATGCAAAACCTGCAGAGGGAAAGCAAGACGCCTTACGGCAATCAGAGGAAAATCACGTCGGTAGCAGGCTGGAGTTTATCTGCCACGTTTCCTAGTGCTCAACGCCTTACGGCAATCAGAGGAAAATCACAAACAGTTCTTCCTCAAATACACCCCAGGCCAAAATCTCGTGCTCAACGCCTTACGGCAATCAGAGGAAAATCACGCAGAGCAAAATCGCTGAAAGAACGAGAACCGCAAACGAGTGCTCAACGCCTTACGGCAATCAGAGGAAAATCACATGAGACATCGACCAGAGCAAAGAAAAGCTACCGACGTGCTCAACGCCTTACGGCAATCAGAGGAAAATCACTTTCCTACCCGCAAGAATGCCTCTCTCTCTGGCCGTGCTCAACGCCTTACGGCAATCAGAGGAAAATCACCTGGTAGGTCAGGACCTGGAACCGGCCATACCTACCGTGCTCAACGCCTTACGGCAATCAGAGGAAAATCACTCCAATATCCTGACACGGGCTGAGACTCTCAGTCTACGTGCTCAACGCCTTACGGCAATCAGAGGAAAATCACCGTTTCAGTTACGCGTTGGCGCCGAATGCAATTATGTGCTCAACGCCTTACGGCAATCAGAGGAAAATCACGTAGAGACACAGGGATCCTTTTCGATCCCAGATTGTGCTCAACGCCTTACGGCAATTAGAGGAAAATCACGTGGCACCTTGGTGGCAGTCGCCGGAAGACGGTAGTGCTCAACGCCTTACGGCAATCAGAGGAAAATCACATGGGCCCCCACCGAAAACCAAATTGGAGAATAAAGTGCTCAACGCCTTACGGCAATCAGAGGAAAATCACGATGGATAATCGGTTAATTTAGTATAGCTCTATCTTCGTGCTCAACGCCTTACGGCAATCAGAGGAAAATCACCTTGGCACTAGGCTAGCAAGCTAGCTGTAAACGCGTGTGCTCAACGCCTTACGGCAATCAGAGGAAAATCACTGGAACGGACATAAATGGCTGCCACCGCGAAGATGGGTGCTCAACGCCTTACGGCAATCAGAGGAAAATCACAAACCCTTGCAGCGCAAGGACTAGAGGCACGGGTGAGTGCTCAACGCCTTACGGCAATCAGAGGAAAATCACACCCTCCCGTCATGGATTGGGGGTGGCTCTGGTGGCAGTGCTCAACGCCTTACGGCAATCAGAGGAAAATCACTCCACGTCCAAGCCGTCAAGAATCGCCGTGGATCTGAGGTGCTCAACGCCTTACGGCAATCAGAGGAAAATCACTCCTAATCAAGCGCCTTCTCCTTCAGGTCTTCCCGAGTGCTCAACGCCTTACGGCAATCAGAGGAAAATCACACAGCGGCTACGGCGGCGTCACTCTTGGGCGCAGCTTAGGTGCTCAACGCCTTACGGCAATCAGAGGAAAATCACACGCCTATGGTCACATCAGATGAGTCATCTATCCAGTGCTCAACGCCTTACGGCAATCAGAGGAAAATCACGGGCAGCCGCGGTCGGATTGGCGCGCAATTCCACTGGTGCTCAACGCCTTACGGCAATCAGAGGAAAATCACCGGCAGAAGAGGCGCGACGGGCGACCGAGCAGATCGTGCTCAACGCCTTACGGCAATCAGAGGAAAATCACATAAGCTGCTGCTGTAGTGGTAACGCGCGCATAAGAGTGCTCAACGCCTTACGGCAATCAGAGGAAAATCACCCTCCCTCTGTATTGCTCGAACCACCCAGTCAGTGTGCTCAACGCCTTACGGCAATCAGAGGAAAATCACGCTAAGGGTCAGATCCGACGGCTTCACCGAGTATTTGAGGTGCTCAACGCCTTACGGCAATCAGAGGAAAATCACGCTTGTTTGACGTAGTTGTGGGTGAAGTAGCTGGGCCGGTGCTCAACGCCTTACGGCAATCAGAGGAAAATCACTGGCCCTGGCTCTCCCGAAAGATCCCACAGGATCGTGCTCAACGCCTTACGGCAATCAGAGGAAAATCACGGCGCACCCCAGGATTCTTACTCTGCAAGGCTCGGATGGAGCCTTTGCAAGCATGTACCCTTATTCTATACACCAACTGTCGGCTAGAAGACAGGTCTCCTAACGCACTGGGCCCGGCAAAAGGTTTTCTCGTAAGGGAGCCGGGATTTTGCAAGCAACTCCAGGTGGTCAAAAATCTCTGGAACCCGCTTCCGACAAGACTTTCAGGTCTTTTGGGGGCTAAAGCGTCTTTCACAACGATAGATCCTTGCTTTTTAACAGATCCTGTAGCCATCCTGTCGTTCTGGCCAACTTTCTGGTCGGTTCGAGGCGAGCACCCGCTCTAAGCAGCGGTTGCAGATCCCCACAAGCAAGAGGCCATCCTCTGGTTTTAGAATTTTCTCTAGCTCCCAACGCAGTTTCTCTCGTTCTCGCAATGTTAGCCAGGCACGAAAAATTGAGTACTGAATTCGTTCTCCATATCCCTCCAATAACTTGAATGCTTTTCGCCATCGCTTCTGACAGCGAATATCGTAGCACACCAAGTAACAAACCTTATGCTCGGCCATAATCTATCTCACAACTAAGTTTCCAAACAAGTCTGCTTCGCCGTTCCACTCTTTTTCCAAAAGACGAACCTCTAGCTCTATTAAACGGCAGTAGGTAAGAGAGTAATGAGTAACTGGGTGCTTCCACTTTTCTCGCTTGCGCTCTTCGTAAATCCGAATCATCTTCTTACGTCCCTCTTCGCTGAGCCAAACTTGTTGGCCCCGTACTGTAAAATCTGCGTCTGGATCCCATTGCCGTCGGTTAACTGAGGCTACGACTGGCATATCTACAAGAGGAACACGGAAGATCTCCATCAAGTCAAGAGCCAGAGGATGCGCTTGGGAGCGAGGCTGGTGATAAAAACCCAGGGCGGGCTCTAATCCAACTGTCAAAATAGCATTCATTACATCTTTAAGCAAAAGAGCATAACCAAACCCAAGTAAGGCGTTAAAGCGATCCTTGGGAGGTCTTCGATTTCGTCCTGAAAATCGCATTTCCTCAGGTACTGCATCAGACAGCAGATGAGGCAAGGCAGAAAAGTAGAGCGCTGCTAAGTTTCCTTCCAGTCCCAATAGACTTGACAAAGAGTCTGCCTGATCGACTTGCTTGAGCAATCGCTTCATTTGTTCGATAGCTTGTTCTACCTCTGGCGAACGCTGGGATCCCAAGCGCATTAAGAACTTGCGCTGGCTCTGGCCTCGACACCTCACCAACTTTCGGGCTAGTCTCAGGCACATTTCAGGATTGCTCAGGGCCTGATACTGTCGAATGCGGCGCTGGATGCTCCCATATCGGGGATCCAGGCTACCGACATAGCGTCCACCTCCCGAAATTAAGTGAATTCCAATGTATTGTTCGGCGCAGAAATGAATGGCTTGAGTTGAAATTTGAGAGAAACCATGCAGCACAATTTGTCCAGTTTGCTGAGCGGAGATAAACTCTTCGCTTTGGTTTCGGTAGGTGACTTTGAGACGGGATCCACTGCGCCCTACCCGTGCCCCTGGCTCCAGAATGTGGACACATTGCCGTTCGTCATCTTCCGGGAACAGGCGAATAGGTTGCCATTCTCTGTCATGAGCTAGCCGTGCTTCTTCGGGCAAACACACGGGGGCCAAGGAGCAACCCGCACACAGCCGCTCATTACTGGTAATTGGGGGCCGCAGAGGAGATTGACGCAGCAGCCTCGCTTGTTCAATTGCCTGACGTACAGCTTGGCGCCCAGCATCATCAAGGGGTACGTGTACGAGCACATTGTCAGCATGGTACCGAATTCGTCCTTCGGGAATTGGGATCCCCAAAGCTGTTTCCACGAGATAGGCGTAGGCCAAAATCTGCAACCGGTCACTCTCCCAGGCTTGAGGCTGATTGTCTGGATCCCGTGCTGACCGACCCCTTTTATGTTCGTAGGGAATGATCTGTCCATCGCGAGTACGCAAAGCATCCACTCTTCCCCGCAAGCCCAGTTCTTCGCTTTCTAGAAATAGATCCTCCCACTCCTCTCCCTCTTGCTTTTCCAGCTCTGTGTGTAACCGCCGACCGGCAAAAATAGCTGCGTTTTCCGTATAGAGCTCCTCGACCTCCTCTAGATAAAATAGTCGTGGGCAGTAGGCCAATGCGTGCAGTGCTGAAACACGAATCAAATCTGAATCTATCTGTGCGGGGAAATTGATTAGTGATGCCGGCATAATCTGATACTCCGAAATATGAAAATATAGAGTTCTTCAGCAATCTTAGAACAGCTTTCTCTTTGAGCAGAGACAAAACTCAGGCTCCACGCAAGATCTTCTCCTGGCAGGGTTAATAGGCTGTTCGGAAATAAGCCTTCGACCTAAGGTTGATAAGTCTAGAACCAACAGCTTGGAATTCTCACGGCTTAGTTTGGGCAAATTTCCGTCCAGGCTAACTCCGGCACATCATCACCTTCAAGAGTTCGGAGTGAGTATCTTCGCCAGCGAGTATCCCGCGATCCCACGTGATCAACCCAATACGGCAAGGTCAGGATCCCATCCTCATCTTGAATTAGCCATCTTCCCCCTGAAGGGACTTTCTGAATTGGTCTTACCGAGTTAACTAAGTCACGACTCTCTCCTAGGCTTAGTCCTCCAGATCGGTCAATTAATTCAGGGTTTTCAAAGGCTCTTTCTAGGTCATGAGCAAGGGATCCCTTGACCAAAACTGCGATTTGCACATCGGTCAGCAATTGTTGGTAGTCAGGACGGGCATTGTTTGGATGCTGAATATCTTTTGTCTTAAAACGACGAAAGGTACGGATCACTGTAGAAAGCTGGGGTTGGCTCAGGAGAGCAATTGCCAGTTGGGATCCGCAATATCGATGCCGATCCCATTCTCCCAGCAGGGAAAGCAACATTCCATAAACAGTAGCCGGTGGCGGCACCGGATAAGTTTCGGCAAACTCCCTGGCCCAAGATTGACGAAAACAGGTAATAGGCACCTCAACGTGGAGCTGAATCATGCTGCCTCCTCACAAGAAATTTGCTGCCTAATCAAGCTGATAAGTTGATCAACTGTTGATTTAATGCCTGAGCTTACATGAGCACCCAACTGGGCTAGCTTCTCCCCGTCCTCAGTTTCGGCAGCGGCTCCTGCCAGCCATAGCTCTTGAGGATCTATATCCCCCACTTGCACTCGACGCACTAAGTCCGGCATGCTGATTTCTCCATCAGAGTTTTCTTCAAAACAGTAGAGCAGGCGTGGCGAAAAGTCGTGTGTCCAGCGCAGGACTATGCTATCCGGTGAAAAGTCATAGAGAAAGCGAGAGTGATTGCCGGCTACTTCCCCCAACGAAACCAGTCCGTTTAACACTTCGATTACTCGGTCTTGCCGGTGGAGTCGAGCAGGAGTCATTGCAAAGCCGTACTGATAGCGAGTAGCATGAACCTCCGTTCCGTAGAGAGAAGTGGATCCCTTCTGGCCACTTTTCGCGTTGAAGGTTACATCTCCGCTGTAGGGTCGAGTAGAAACTGCCCGAGTTACTTCCAAAACACCTCGCCGAGCAGTGGTAGTGCCCTTTGGTAACTTCTCTCCCTTCTTCCTGGATGAGTTTTCGTCTGAGGCATCTACTTTAGCCCCTTCCGCACGCATAAAGCCTAGAACATCATCATCGATATACCGCTCGGGATCAAAGTTAGGCGCTTGCCACTCGTTGTCGTTGGTTTGATCATTCCAACGTCGGTTAACTTCGCAGCCATTCCCTGAGACCTGCCAATAGTAACGCAGGGCCCAACGGATTGCTTCAGCAGAGACGGTAGTGTGCACCTCATTTTTCCAGAGGATCTTTTGCAGGGTAGTGATGTTGCCGTCATTCTCACCGCGGTTGTTGGCAGCGGTGCCGTAGCTGGTCAAGATGTTGCCAAACAGGTGCAAAGTCATAGTCTTCCTCCAGGCTAGTCCTTCAAACTGAAGCGTTAAGTTGTTGCTACGTCAACTTTTCACTTGACTTGCTGACTCTTGCTTTACACTTTTAGTCCTCCTCCAGCTCGGCGGGTGCAATCAAGTCAACATCATCCTCATCAAGCTCATCCTGAGATTCTTCCTGCCGCTCTTTGCCTTTGTAGCTGGCCAACGCTAGAAGAGCTAAGTCTCGCGCTTTTTTCCATTCCTTGGGATCCATAACTAAATCCATCAAGTCATCCCAATGCTCTTGCAGTGTCGGTATTCTTCCAGCCCGCGCCCAAAAGCTAGTAATAAACTCGCGGAAGCTTTCCGCATTTTTGCATCGAGTCAGACCAGTGCGAATACGTATATTTTCTCTGTCGAAGTTAGTAAACTCTCCCCTATCCTGGGTTTTCTGAGATAACCGACCATAGGTAAAGCGAATGGCTTCATGACAAGCCTGAACAAACCAGCGCTCTCTGTCATCCATTTCCGTTTTCATGACCATTTCTTTTAGACCTCCGCGCTCGTAACATAGCTGCTTAAACTGCTCGTTGCTATTAACCTGCTCTGCAAATCCGGCATACCAAGAGTAACCCCTTGCCAGATTTTCAGCAATCATCTCACGAGTAAAACTTGTTGCAATGAAACTGCCTTCCTCTGCTTTTGCCTTGACGACAACTCGATCTGGTAACACTGCTTTGCAGATCTGGTAGTTTTTACAGACGCGATATTCTGCTTCTACAGTAAGTAGATCTGTGCGAGATTTTTGTTGGCTCGACCACGGAACAACACCTAGAGTTAGAACCTGACATCGTTTTACCTTAAATTCCCTAGCAGATTCTGCAATCCCTTGGTACGTCAAAAACCTAAGCCCAGCATCTCCCAAACTCGAAGCATGAAAATCCTGGTAGGCTGCATAACGAAGCTGGGGATCTTGCCGGTAGCTTGCATAGACCTCCATATCGGTAATCTCGGGAACTACCAGGGCATATTGAGCTTTCTGATCTCGCAGCCGCGAGCGAAGTATGTAGTAGCAGCAAGAAACAGGAGCGTAGAGAAGTATAAAGGCCATCTCTGGAGATTCTTCAAAGCTTGTATCCGAGGGAAATGCATTGTGGCGAACAACTGCACCAGGATTAAGCCAGCCAGCAATGCTAATTGGCTGCTTAAGCCAATTACCGTTTTTATCACATAGATTTTTGGCAAATTCCTGATGGACGTAGCTTTCTAAAGCTTTATACTTGATAATGACAGGCGGATGATCCTCATCAATCTCTAAAGATTGAGTTTGCTCGCCAATAACTTTACGGGTTTTGGCATGTTGTAGAAATGTTCCCAGGATTCCTTGATGGATGACTACCTGGGAGTCTTTTCGCATCGACTTACTGTCGATCCCTCGCAGTGCGATTAACCCATTGTCAAGCTGGAAGGACTCTTTGAGCAACCAATCAATCACTTCAAAGTCATTCCCTTCCCAGAACAGTTGAACTTGTCGTGGCGTCAACTCCCAACTTAGTGACCCTGGGCGCTTTTCTGGTGGAATTTCCTGCTCTAGCTGCTTGAGGGTCATCCATAGTCCGGCTAAGCCCGCTCGATGTAGCAGGGTTAATCCGGGGTGTCCCAGATGCAACTTTAATTCGGTCATGGCGTACCAAATTCCTCGCTGTAGTTGATATATCCAGGCTCTGTGACGAAGTAGAATCCGCGTCGCCTCCAGTTCCACCACTCCGTCTTTTTATCTGGGATCCGAATTGGAATTGACCAGGCTTGAGCTTCTTGTAGAAAAGCTTGCATTCTCGATAGCTTTTGGCCCTTATCTAGAGCTTTCTTCTGTCTGACTTCAGCAGCCTTCCAAATAGCGTCTTGATCTTCTGCCAGAAGCACTGTTATCGTGTAGCCGGCCTCTCGCAGGGAACTTGGATAAGTGCACCAGTTTTGATCAAGCCATGCTGACTTCACCCTGGCAGGCTCTTCCCGGCTGAGCTGAGAGATGATATCAGCCAGGTCTCGCTGGGAAATATACTCAAGTTCTCTAAGCTGTTCAAGCAGCTGCCGGCCAGTTTCTAATTCTGCTGCGCCATAGGGGAGGTGTTCGTTCCATTCGTAGAAAAGAGCTACACGGGATCCCTCCTGCTCGCTTTTCATTCTTCGATTGAGGCGACCTAGTCGCTGAATTAAAGATGTCGCTGGAGCCATAGCAGAGATAAGCAAGTCTGCACTTAAATCTAAGGACATTTCACAAACCTGTGTAGTAACAGCGAGAACAGGCCCTGGTTGACCAAAAGCGTTAATAATCTGCTCATGCTTTCTAAGTCTATCTTTATAACGAAATCGACTGTGATAAATTAAAACTTTGGCTTCAATGTCTTTTAGCTTCTTCTGAGCCTCTCGATAAATGTTAATGCAACTGGCAACTGAATTGGTTACCCACAATACCTTTTGGTTCTCTTGAACTGCTTTAGTAACTTCCGACCAAATGGATTCGGAATTGATGGGATCCTCCTTTGGTTGAATTTCTCGTATTTGATAGCGCTTCAGCTCTTCTAGCTCTTGAGGCCCTTCAATGGGATCCCCAATAGGTTCACCCAACTCACTCATCACCCGTTTAATCGCCTCAAGTCGCCCTGGGGTGAAGCTGGCGCTCATCAGTAGGATAGGTGCGCCTCGAAAAGCCTGTAAAAATCTCAGCAAAGAGCCAAACAACTGATTGTCATAGGCATGTACCTCGTCAAAAACGAAGGCAGATTGAACTAGAGCTGGCCAAGAAAATAGTGGTCTTCTATTGTTCTGGATTAACCCTAAAATAGAGTCTACAGTGCAGATAACCAGTTTCTTTCTCCATACTTGCAACGCTGCCAAACGAAACGAAGCACCCTCATCCTCTTCGCCTTCGCCGGTCAATAAAAGTTCTCGATCCAAATCTGCTCGTGAGTGCATCAGTGCCTTTTCTATTGGGGATCCCTCGGCGTAGTCCAAGTAGCCCTGAGTAGCCGTTCCGGTGGTCGGATAGCCAAAAAACAGTCGCCTTCCCGATGCCCACTTTTTCGCCCAAGCGTAGGCTCCCAAGGTCTTGCCTGTACCACAGCCTGCCTTGACCAGTGTTACTCGATGAGTGGCAGCAGCCATTTGCTCTTGGAAGGGACGCAGGGAGTTTTTTCCTAGTTTCTGGGTAATCAGTTGCTCTAATTCACTTTCTTGGAGAGCTAAACTCAAGGTATTAGAAACCCAGCTTTGCAAGTTTTCTCCCTCCACTGGCAAGACCGATCCTGCTAAATCTGCAGCAATTACTGTTGCCTTAGCAGCCGCTATTAATATCTGTCTCTCAAAGCTAAAATTTTGAGCAAAGTCTCGAAACTGATCTACCAATGCACGCAAGTGCTGTTCCAGTTGGTCTCTTTCCCAACTTGCTGAGGGTACACTTGGAATCTCTGATGGTAGCCCTAGTCTCTGCGATCCGAGCCTCAACACAGATTGAAAGTCTGGATGGCCAGTATAAACGTAAATCTCAGATCCTGAGCCATCAGACAACTCCGTAATTTTGTGAGATTCTTTGCCCTGAGAATTCACTCCCGCTTTGAGGTGATGTCCAATTGCTGTCCAGGCAGCTAAGAGGAGCTCCTCTTCAGTAAATGCTTTCTGTAGCCACTCTCGAAATGCACTGACCTGTAAAGCAAGTATGCCACTTAAAAACTCGTGTCGGATAAGTTGCCTTCTGTTATGACTTCCCCAACTCTTTTCAAGCTCTGCTTTCGAGTTAGTGTCTAGGATCGATGACTTGAGATAAACCATCTCCTGGAAATGTTGATTGGCTTTACCCCAGTCGTGCAGATAAGCTCCTAATTTGACAACAGCTCCCAAACGATTTGAGTCACTTAACCCTAACTGCTTGCAAATAGTCTGTCCTAGACGATCTGAGAAGACTTCAGCCGCTGACAAGACAGCCGCAACATGGCCTGCAAGTTTAGCAGCGCCCCTTGCCTGAGCATACTCTTCTTTAGATTGGTAGCTGGGATCCCATTTTCCCAGCGATTTTGCTAGCAAAAACTTAAACATTGTAGAGTCATCCTCACCTGCACGGCAAAAAGAATCCACAACCCATGCGCCGCCGGCCACCTAGCCCTACCTGCTGGAGGCGAATTGAGTCTTCTTCCTGTAGGTTCTCTACTAAGGTTGAGAAACCTACAATCGTATGCCCTTTAATTCTCAAGGTCTTGCGCAAGGGTTTCCCAGTTTTATCTTGCAGTACTGATACCCGGCCTGAGATATTAAGCTTCTCTAACTGGTCTTGGGCAGCTTGCACAAATGGATCTGGCTCGGTGTAGCCCTTGATTGTAACAATTCGGGCTTTTAGGGAAGTGCTTGGTTTGAGAGTAAAAATCCTGGGGATTCCTAGCTGTACTTCGTGAGATCCAATCTTCAATTGCTTGCCGGCTAGCTTGTACACCTCCGGCACTGCTTCCATGGGCAGCCGAATTCTAATGTGGGAGTGCGGAGTCAGTAAGATTTTGCCTCGTCTGTCTCCAATTCCCGCTGTTGTCAAAATCCCGATGTGAGGGTTTCGGTGCAGTGTTGGTACTTGGTGGCATAGCGCCGCGAGTAGAGCGTACCCGTGATCTGCTGGGAGGGTAGTTCCTCGCACGGGCAGGCATAGGTCCACTACGGGAGCTTCGTAAGGGACATGTGTTGGGTTTGCCATTGAAGCTTCAGCAGTCATTGAGTGGCTCATCACACAGCTGCCACCTGAAACATATGTAAGAAATGCTAGTGAACACAGCCCGCTTCTGTCAAGCAGCGCGCGGCGCCCCAGGGCGATCAGTGGAAAGGGCAGTCAGGGGTGCTAAGGCCTGCTGCCAGCAGCAAGGCACTTTCGACCACAGCAGCCACGTGAAAGTGCTCAACGCCCAGGGGCTTACCTCTGACAATACCATTGGTCTTAGCCCTCTTCAGCCAGGAGGTGATTTTCGGAAGAGTTCCCAGAAGAGGGCTGGATCCCCTACCCCCGCATAGGCAACCTCGAAGGGTAGAGCTTAGGATGGCTTGACCCATCTCCTCTTTATCAGCTCTCTCGCTGCCTATGAACCTGTCATCCATTGCCAAGCCACAGCAGCTTTCTCTTTTGCTGATTGCACTTCAGCTAACTCTGGGAGCGCCGGCGACAGCTCATCCGGTCACCAGTTCTGCAACGGACTCGACGGCGGCGGCCATTCAGCGAGTAACGGAAATTCATGGCGGAGCTGGGCCTTGGGCCGTGGTCGGCTATCGCATGGGGATGCGCGCTCTGCAGGAGCTGGGCTTGATGAGTCCAACTCCCCACACTTCTAGGAACCGTTTTCTGGTGGAGGTCATTCACGAGTCGCCGGCAGAGATCCCGTTCGTGTGCATTGTGGATGGCTTGCATGCTGCAACAGGGGCCAGTTTGGGCAAGTTGAACTTGAAGCTGGTGGAGGTCGAATCTCTTGAAAAAATGCGCAGCGTGGTCATCCACCGAGAGACCGGCAAGCGGGTGGAGTTTCAAGTTTTGCCCGAGTTTATTGACAAATACCGGAACTTGCCCCCGGAACAACTGGCGACTGCAGGGCAGGAAGTTCTTCAACTAGCCGATGAGAAGCTTTTCCGTCTCGCCATTAGCCCATAGCAGGGAATATCGCTGCCGGATCCCTTCGGCATTCCTGAGCCAATCAGCTCCAGACCCGAGCGGGTGGCCACCTCTGCCGGATGCTCTCTTTCTGGAACTAACTCTGATTATCGTGGGCTCGCTAGGTACCCCCTAAGGGATCCGGGCTTGAGCGAATACATCTTGAGGGATCACCTTTAGACCCGGCAGGAAATCATCTTGAATGGCTTGGGATCCCGTAAAGGTGCGCGGCGGGGCATCGGGATAGAAGACCGTGATGCTCTTGGCTTGGGGATCCACAACCCAAACCCTGGGGATCCCAGCTTCTAGATAATCGGTTGCCTTCTGGGCTATGGCTCCAAAACTCTGGCCAGGAGAAAGGATCTCGATCACCAACTCGGGAATGGCAAAACAAGGTTCATCGGTCATGGCCTCAACCGGCAACCGCTCGTTAGAGATGTAAGTAACATCAGGAACTGGGATCCAGGGCTCTGCCTTTCGTGTTAAAACAACTGCCCACTCAGTATGTGCTGACCCAGGCTTAGGACACTCAGGGCTAGAGCACCAGTCCTCCAAAATTTGCCACAACACCGGTTGGAGACGAGCATGGAAGCGCTTTGGCGACATGGGTTCGTTTTTGGAGACGGCCCGCCCATCGACTAGCTCATAGACAATATCCCCCTCCGGCAAGGCCAGAAACTGTTCGGGAGTTAGCTTTTGACCTGAAATGGACAACTCTGGAGTCGATAGCATCACAGGATCCCCGTTGTTTAGGATGGCCGAATCTCTGTCTAGGCTAGCTCTGACATCCCCCACCTTCACCGTTTTGAAACAGTTGTCGAGCAGGGATCCAAATCCAGCGGCAAGATGGCTCCACTCAATTTTGGGGGTAGAGATCCCCATCTTTCTGGCACCGGCTGAGCAGAGGATGCCACTTTTCGGGAGAGGATAGAGCAACATTCAACCCAGAACCCTCTCCAGGCAACTTGAGAAGGGGGGGCTTCCAAGCTGCAGTAGCTTGAAGATGCCCGTGCTTCAATGCTTGAAAGCCGTCATCGAGAGGATCCCTATGGCTAATACCCTTTTGACCACTCTAGGCACCAGCCCCTACAGCGAGACGGTGTATGTTTTTGGGGAGCGGAAAGCCGATAGAACCCGTTATGTTGCCAAAGCCCTCTGTCAGCTCTTTGACATCGAGAGGGTGATTGTGCTGCTAACCCAAGAAGCACATGACACCCATTGGAAGCATCTACAGGACTGCCTACCCCCCCACGTGGAGAAAATTGCCAAGGCCATTCCTGAAGGGAAAACCGAGGCAGAGACCTGGGAGATCTTCGATGTGCTGGTCGATAGCATCAAGCCCCATACGCGGCTGGTTTTCGATATCACCCACGCCTTTCGCTCCATCCCCCTACTGGTGCTCTTGGGAGCTGCCCTTTTGCGCAAGGCCAAAAATGTAGAGATTCAGGGTCTCTACTATGGTCTGTACCGCTCTGGCCAAGCGGAAACCCCCATTATCGATCTCACCCCCGCCCTTCGTCTTTTGGATTGGCTGACAGCTACCGACAAATTCATCAGCACCGGCTCGGCCTTGGAGTTGGGCCAACTTTTGGATACAGTTCAACGGGACTTTTACCGCCAACCAAAGCTCGGCAAAAGGGATCCCAAGCCCATCCGGCTGCAGAACTTTGGCCAAGCCATCCGCAATATCTCTCGTTCCCTGGAGCTGGTAAGACCGGTCAGCCTTTTGGAGGATGACTTGCTTAGGTTGCAAAGGCACTCCACCCAGGAGTTGGCAGAAGAGGTGGGCCAATTTGCCAAGCCTTTTGGTCTGCTGCTGCGAAGCATTCAGGATAGCTACAGCCAACTGGCTTTGCCAGCAGACAGAGCTACGGATGCCAAGGCTCAAGTTCAAAAGCAATTTCAACTGCTGCGCTGGTATGTGGAGAAACGCTTCACCACGCAGGCAATTCTCTTAGCTCGGGAGTGGGTGATCTCGGCCCTCTGCTTGTGTGAGGGGCTGCCCAACTACCGCCAGCGGGAAGCGCGGCAGGAGATCGAACACCAACTGGGATCCCTCATTCCGCGGAAAGACCAGCCCCTTGGAGATCCCCCTGCGACTGGCGAATCGGGCCGATCCCTCATCCCACGGGAAGACCAGCCCCAGGCGCTTCCTCCTATTACCACCCATGTGCCCGACGCCAAGCAGCTTGCCGATCTCTGGTCTCGCCTCAGCCAGTACCGCAACGATGTTGCCCATGTGCAGATGAATCTAGACCCTTTGAACAGCGAAGCTCTAGAAAGCTTTGTTTTGCAAGACCTGCTGCCTGGCCTGGAAGAGCTGTTTCCCAAATTGACCTGGGCAGAAGGGAAGTTGGAAGGGGATCTTTCCACTTCTCCGTAGGCTAAAGACATCGGTTCGCCCTCAGGTTCTGGGTTTTTGGTCAAACAACGGCTATTGAGAAATACTGAAGAAAACTGAGGGCTGGCCGGGATCAGATCGATGTTCGAGGAGTTCCTAACTGTTCTGTTTCTCCAGCGAAAACACCATGTCTTACTACTGGCAAGCTAAGCTCTGGGGTCTGTTACATGATCCCGCCCTCAAAGCCCTACACGACAGGACTGGCCGCTCCAAGGAAGGGCCGTGGACCAGACTGGCGGCGATGCAGGGATGGTCTTCTCCCAAAGCCGAGGGATCCTCTCCCATAGGCGATGCCGATCTCATCGCCTCGGCCAGCGACCGCGCGGCCATTGGCCATTTGCCCATAGCCATCAACTATCAAGTTGAGGATCGCAACTTGGGTCTTGGACTAGAAATGAGCCACTTGCTCTCCGGGCGCAAGCGCTTTTGGCAATTGGCCGATGACCAACACCAAGCCCTCAAGGATGCCCGCTCCCGTGCAGACTACCTGATGGAACGGGAGGAGAGCGCCATCCCCGATTGGGTTTGGCAAGAGGAGGATCCCCAAAAAGTGTTTTGGTGGTTTTGGCGGTGCTTTCCCCAGGCCATTTGTCAGGAGTTTGGGGATGAGAGCTTGCTGCTATTGCCGGCAGAAACCCGGCTGCCAGACGGATCCCTGTGGAGCCACGCCAGCGTCACCGCAGCCTTGGCCGGATGCTTGGCCGGCTACGAGGAGCCCACGCGACCCTTTTTGGTGAGCTTTACCTTCAACCCCATCCAAGAGTTGATCAAAGCCAGCCGCAAGATGCGGGACTTTTGGGCCGGATCCTGGCTGCTGCACTACCTTTCTGCCCGCATGAGTTGGCGGCTTGCCGAGAAATACGGCCCCGACTGTCTGCTCTACCCCAGCCTCTACGGCCAGCCGTTAATCGACCACTGGCTGCGGGAGAAGTACCCCGAATTTGAAGAATGGATCCCTCAACCTTCTGCCAACGCCCTGCTCACCGCCGGTTTTCCCAACGTGCTCCTGCTGCTGTTGCCGGAAGACCGGGTGCAAGCGGCCATGCAGTTTGCCCAGCAGACCCTCAAGGAAGAATGGAAGCAGTTGGCCCAGAAGGTGCTGGATTACCTGCAGGGGGATCGCCGCTGGCTGAGGCAGTTGCACCCAGAGGACCCCACCTGGCAGGGATGGCTGGAGCACCAGTGGCAGCACTACTGGGCAGCCGTGCCCCTGGGATCCCCGGCTCATGCCCTCAAGGATACCGGCATCCTCAAGCCCCCTCAGGTTTCCATTGATGCGGATCCCTGGGTCAGTGCCCAAAACCGCACCTATCACCTGGGGGCTAAGCAAAAGCTCTTTGCTGATGAGGAGCTGGAGTTTCTGCGGGCTAGCTTTTGGGATCCCCAAAGACAACAGCGCCGCCAATACAAGGCCGGACTCAACGTGGGATCCTGGTGGGCAGCCGCAGTGGAGCAAAGTCGGCGGCTACAAGCCGCTTGTAAGCAGGCCCGCGATTGGCAGCTCCCCGTTGCGTTTGGGCCGCGCAGCACCGTTTCGGGCTTGGGGCCGGTGGTGCATCCCTCACCGCGGCAGGGGTGGATAACAGAAGGGGAGAGTCGGCGGCTTTGGCAGCGGCAGGCCGGGCTCTTCGATGGCCGGGAACAGCTCAATGCCACCGAAACCCTCAAGCGGGGCTTGTACAAAGTGCTGCCGGAGCTCTTCCGCGAGCTGGATGAAGACCAGATTGCCGCTTCCTACCCGGATCTCACCGCTGGCGTAGCCGGCTACCTCAAAACCCAAGGGCGACGGGAACGAGAGCACTTCGAGCAGGCCTGTCAGGCAGTGGAGGCCCGCTACCCGGAGGTCAGAGGGGTGCTGCGGGAAATGCGGGGCAAATGGGGGATCCCGTGGGCCGACCGGCAGAACCTGCGCTACCATCCCCGTCTGCTCAATGCTGGTTGGCTGGTGGAAGACCTGGAGCTGGACGAGGAAACGCAAAGAAGCTACCGGCAGGACATCGAGACTCTTCTAGGCCGCTACTACCCCAGCGTTAACCCCGCCAGTTGGTACGTGCTGGCTGCTGGGGATGGTGACGACATGGGCAAATGGCTCAGGGGCGAGAAGATGAAATCCTACTACGACTATCTGCCTCAACCCCTACAGCGGCTGGCCAACGGGCAAACGGAAGCCATTGGCGAGGTCTTTGGCAAGGACAAGGAGGAGCTGGAGCAAGTCAAAGACGCTTTTCAGAAGTTTGTCAAAAACAGCCGCAAGCGCATGGGGCCTGCCACCCACAGCGCCCTAAGCCGCGCCCTGCTGGATTTTTCCGGCCAGTTGGTGCCCTACCTAACAGAGCAACGCTATGCAGGCAAGCTCATCTACGCCGGTGGGGACGACGTTTTGGCCTACACCAACCTCTGGGAGTGGGATGGCTGGCTGTGGGATATTCGCCAGTGTTTCCGGGGGGGAGAGGATGACTGGCGGGAGTTTGAGAACCTGGGGGACTACTGGCAGTGGAAAAAAGGGCGGCCTCCCGAAGGTTTGAGCCGGCGCCCCCTCTTTACCCTGGGATCCGCAGCCACCATCAGCTTCGGCGTGGTGATTGCCCATCACTCGGTGCCTCTGGCCATTGCTCTGGAAAACCTTTGGCAGGCGGAAGAAGAAGCCAAGGGCCACCTCTATGCCCATGGCTGCCCCAAAGACAGCGTGCAGGTGCGGGTGCTGTTTGCCAATGGCAACCAACTGGTGAGCACCAGCAAGTTCGACACGTTCGACAAGTGGAAAGACCTCCTTGATTTTGACTGGAAGCTCATGGGCCAGCAGCAGGATCAAAGCTCCTTGTTTGAGCAGGCAGCCCAACTGTGGGAGCAACATCCTGCCCCCAGCCCAGAGGCGGTGCCAGCCTGGGCCACGCTCTTTTGCAGCCGCCGGGATCTCTTCAAACAGGAATCGGAGCAGAAAGAGCACTTCCAGAACAAGCTTGTGGAGTTTATCCAGCATTTTTGGCAGCACAGCCTGCCCGCCCAGCCCCAGGAGTGGGATCTGGAGATCAAAAACTGGTTCAAGTTGGCAGCTTTTGTGCTGCGCAACCGCACCGTGAAATTGGGGAGGAACAGCCGATGAGTTGGTTTACCCTATCACCCTTGGATGTGTGGATGTTTCGGGATGCCAAGCCCTTTGCCCCGGGAGAGCGGGCCTGGGCCAACAGCAGCTTTCCCCCCAGTGGCCACACCTTGGCCGGGGCTGTTCAAGCCTACCTGGGCCAGCCGATGACGCTGCGGCTGCGGGGCCCCTTTCTCTGCCACGACGAAAGGCTCTATTTCCCCGCCCCTCTGCATCTGGAAGACGGATTCCCCCTTGTTCCCGTTCCTTGGTTGGACAAGACGGATCCCTACTTCCATTGCCACTGGGATCCCACCCGGCCAGCCCCGTTGGTGTCCCTGAGGCCAGCAGAGGAGGAACCCGAAGGCAGCCAGAGCAGCAAGAAGAAGAAAACAGGAGGCTATCTGCCCTTCGAGGCGGTGCAAAAGGCGCTGGAAGGCAAAGGCTGGGATCTCAGCCAGGCCGTTAAGCCACCGCTGAAGTATGAAGTGCGACCCCACAACACCCTGCAGGTGAGCAAGCGGCAAGTGCGAGAAGCCGATGGCTACTTTGTGGAGACCTGCATCCGCCTTCAGCCGGGCTGGAGTTTGGCCCTTTCCATCGAGGGCTGGGATCCAGATCGCGAAGCCTGGGATCCCCTACCCCTTACTCAGGAAGCAGTGCTGCGGCTGGGGGGAGAAGGCCACTGCGCTTTGCTGGCCCCCTGTCCGAAGCTGCAGGAGCAGTGGCAGCAGTTGCAGGACCTTTCTCAGGCCGCCTTTTGCCAAGCCCGACGCGCTTTGGCCTACTTGGTGACCCCAGGTGTGTTCATCAAAAAGGTGGACGGGCGTTCCCTCTGCCGCGCCTGGCCGTGGGAATGGCGATTGGCCACTCCCCATCCTGCTCACTCCCTCACCGGCCCCCTGGTGAGCGTGGCCACCGGCAAGCCCGTTCCCATCAACGGCCGCCTGCGGGTGGATCGCCCCCCAGAGCAGCGGCAGATGAGCCTGCCCGCCCCCCAAGTTTTTGCCGCGCCCCCTGGCAGTATCTACTACCTGGAGCAGCCGGCCCCCCTCAACCAAGAAGAGCCCGAGCTAGAAGATGGCCGGCTCAACGTGTTCCACCGCTGGCGGCTGTTGGGCTATAGCGAGCTCCTATGGCTGCCTTGGGCCAACTGAGTTTTGCTTTCAGTCCTTGAATACTTACTCGCAAAAGGAGCCCATCCATGACTTTTCAGATTGCCTACCTCCATCTATTGACTCCCCTGCACACCGGCGGCACCACCCAAGAAGGCAACCTCTTGGGCATTGCCCGCGAATCCCACACCCATTTGCCCTACATCCCTTCCAGCACCATCCGGGGCAGGTTGCGGGCCAGCGTGGCCGATAAAGACAAAAAATTTGAGCTCTTTGGCAACGAAATTGGGGAAGGGGATCAGCTGACCCAGGGATCCATTTGGATTGGGGATGGCTCTTTGCTGTGGATCCCCGTGCCCTCCCTTAGCCATGGAGTGGTGTGGATAAGCTGCCCGCTTCTGCTTAAGCGCTGGCTGCGGCTAACAGGCCAGGATCTGTCAGTGCCGGATCCCTATAGCACCAACTTGGAAACAAACCAGCCTATCTACCTCAAAGATGCCATTCTCAAAGAGGGTCTTCGACAATGGTCGGAATGGAAGAGCTACACCAAAGATCCTAATATCAGTCGCGTGATTGTTTTACCAGATCAGCACTGTGCCACCCTCATTCAAATGAGCCTGTGGCGGCAGGTGAAAGTCAAGCTTAGCGAGCACAAGGTTGTGGAAGGAGGCTTCCGCTATGAAGAGGCCATTCCTCCTGACAGCTTGATGTACTTTACCTGGGGGGTTACCGCCCAAGCAAGTGGCAGTTCTGAGGAGGCAATGAAAGAGTTTCGAGATCTGCTGCAATCCAACCAGATTATGCAGATTGGCGGCCAGGAAAGCTTGGGCCGAGGCTTTGTGGAGCTGTCTTTGAACTAGATCTCAACCTAGGAGGGAGGTTTTATGAATAGCTTTGACCCGCGTACATTGGCCAAGCCCGTTTACGAATCCCTGTGCCAGCTCAGAGCGCAAACCAGGGATCCAGAAAGGCTAAAAGAGCAAAAAAACCAGGCTGTGGAGCTCTACACCTATCTTTCTACTTGGGGCCTGCTGCGCCTCAAGGCCGAAGAAGACGCCCTTAGCCAAGAGGGCAAAAAAGAGGTGGTCAAGGAGTTTTTCGATTGCCTAGAAAAGATCTCCGGTCAAAACGAAATTGCCAAATCCAACGGCCTGGATCGTCTCATGGGGTTGGGAGTTGAAGAGTACCTGGGCTTAACAGGACTGGGACTTGCCTTGGCGCAAGAATTCAGCTTCTGGGCTACAGCCATTTACCATGACGTTAGCGGGGGGGACTAATGAGTGTAGCTGTTCCAATCCAGTCTATTTCCCTGTGTGAAGGAAGCCAAGTGGTCATCCATTCGCTGACTTGGCAAGACTTTGAGAGCATCTTGGAAGAGTTAGGGGAAGACCGCCACACTCGCATTGCCTATTACAACGGCACGTTAGAGATCATGTCTCCCTTGTCCAAACATGAGCGCCCTCACCGCATTGCCGGAGATATTGTGAAAGCTCTCCTTGATTCTCAAGGGAGAGACTGGGAAGACTTTGGCTCAACAACCCTTAAAAAGTCTGGCAGTGCTGGGGTAGAGCCTGACACCTGCTTCTATGTCAATAACCTGGAGCAGATGCGAGGGTGTGAGGGAAGAATTGATGTTGATCTATTGCCCCCGCCTGATCTGGCCATTGAGTCCGACGTTACTTCCCGAACTTTTATCGAGGCCTATAGAGCCATCGGCGTGCCGGAAGTTTGGATCTTGGGTGAGCGAAGTTTGCGGATCTTTATTCTGCAGGGAGAAGACTACGTAGAATCAAGCTGCAGCTGGCTTTTTCCAGACTTCGACATCCCCAATCTTGTACCTCAACTCATTCGACGCGCCCTAGAAATTGGCACCAGCGCTATGTTGCGCAAATTTCGGCAAACCCTTGGCAATTCCTAACGCTGTTTCCCACTTTTGGAGAAGATCCCATGACTGGCAATCGCCCTACTCGTCCTGGCAACGCTCCTCAGCCGCTTCCTCGTCCCCCCAGGCCAGGGGATCCCAGCCGCCGGCCGCCTCAGGAAAATCGGGGCCCTAATTCTCCTAGAGGAGGCAATGGAGGGGGAAACCAGCCGCGCGGTGGAGGAGGCAACAATCCTCCGCCCTCGCCTTGGCTGGGTCACTCCTTGGATCCCACGCCCAGGCCGGATCCCACCGCTGGCTTTATTGAATATCTGCGCTGGATGCGAGCGCCGCTTGATGCTTCTAAAGACGGCACCAAAGCGGAGCTGGCGCACCAAGTGGAAACAACGATCAACCTTGGAGCCCGCCTGAAAGTTTTGAATGAGCGCACCCAACGCATTGCCAGCGACACCTTTCAGGTTACTTGTCCCTGGCGAATTCGAGTCGGTGGGGCCAAGGGTCCAGAGAGCATGTTGCTCCCCGCTTTCGATCCCTTAGGGATCCCTTACATTCCCAGCTCCACCCTGTGCGGCGTGGCCCGCTCCCAGGCCATTCGAGAGCTGATGCAGGAGCGCAATTTATCTTGGGAGCAAGCAGACAAAGCCGTAGCTCCTTGGTTTGGGCACCTACAAGCTGACGAAAAAGACAGGGCCGGCAAGGTTATCTTTTTGGATGCCTACCCGGTACCCAATCGGCCCCAACGGCGAGAGGATCCCGATAATTCTAAAACGGGGGGTCTAGCTGTAGATATTGCCAATAGTATCTGGAAATGGAATGGAAAAAATCTTGACTACTCGCCTAACCCTAACTTGTTCTTTTCTCTCAAGCAAGCCACTTTTTTAATTGGCCTGCGCAAAGGCCCCGGCTGCACCGATGAGATGCTGGATCAAGTCAAAGAGTGGCTGATCCAAGGGCTGGAGCAAGGGGTGGGATCCCAGGTGAATACCGGCTACGGTCGGCTGATCCCCTTAGGGAAATCACTGGACAAGAGCCAAGGAGAATTCTTGCGCCTGCCCTTTGAGCTAAAAGGCCAACTCATTCACGGGCGGCAGGTAGTCAACTGGAGGCCCGATAAGAATCGCTACGACAACCGATCCATCGCCGAAGTGCGGCCCGTAGCCTTTAAGAATATGCTGCGCTATTGGTTCCGCACCTTTGCCCTGGGAGTTTTGCCGGTCGATCAGGTGCAGGAGTGGGAAGGGCAACTTTTTGGCGCCATTACCCCTAAGCAAAAACACGGCTGGATCCATGTAGATCTCCTAAATGGCAAAGTCTCTCAGCCGGAGCCAGAGCCCAATCGGGAAGGAAGAAATAGACCCGCAGGCCGACAAGAAGGGATCCTCATCTTAAGTCTTTCTGGCGAGTGTCAAAACTATGCTTCCCAGGAAGATCAAGAGGCGGTGGAAAAGCTCTTTACTAACCTCACCTGGATGATGTTCCATCTGGGAGGTGTGGGTCAAGGAGCTAGAAGACCCTGCTACTCCCGCCAGAACCGGGAGCGGGCTCCCTGGTGGCGCGGCTCTACCCTAATTCCCAGGTCGGAGGATGCCTTTTGGAAGCTGGCGGAGTCGGTGGCCGGGTTTCAGAAGCTTTTCCAAAAGCGCCTGGGCAACTTCTTTGACGCTCTCAAGACTCTAACCAAGCAGGCCATTAACCCCGATAGCCCAAGAAGTGCTGGCCAGGTTCAGAGGGATAAATGGCCGCAAGCGGTGGATGCCAACTGCAGGATCGTAGTCTGCAGCGGCGAGGAAGATTTCAACAAACCCTATGCCCTGGCAACTTTGCATCGCTTAGGCCGACAAGATGAAGGCCGGTACGACAAATTCTTGTGCGGGGGTGTACAGGGAGGTGCTCTGCCCTCTCCGGTTTGGATTGCCGATTTGGGTGATTACCAAGTGGTTACCGTTTTTGGGGCAACGGCAGATCCTAGGAAAAAGTATCTTGAGGAGCTCAAGAAAGATGCTGATGATTTTCAAGTAATCTGGCCCTTGAGATAGAAGAAATCTCGAAGAATTTTTGGAGTAACAAAATGCCCAAAAAGAAGATCAATGCCAAAGTTCTCAGAAACCTTGTTACAGCCGTAATCAATGGCTCGATTACACTGGCCATTTTGCTCATTGCTCCCTTGGGCCTGGCAGCCGTGATTACCAACACTATTTTGGTTGCCATTGCCAGCTTCTTTTCTGGAAGCTTAACAGAGATGGTCATGGATCTTTTGTCAAGCCCTGAAATTGACGTGGAGGTTTTGCCAGAAGAGCGCCAATCCAAGACCAGCACTTCCATAGAGCCAAGGCGAGGCTCAGAGAGTCTGCGTCGAGATGATCAATAATGCGAACCTTGTATGTTTCCCAGCAAGGGTGCAGGCTAAGCCTCAGGCAAGAGTTTGTGCTGGTTCATTTGGGCGAGTCGCTCTTGCAAGAGATGCCTCTGCCCTTGCTGGAGCAAATTTTAATCTTTGGCCGCTCTCAGGTGACTACCGATGTTGTGAGGGAGTGCTTGAAGCGCAATATCCCCATTGCCTACCTCTCCCGGCTCGGCTATTGCTACGGTCGCCTCATTCCCATTGAAAGGGGCTACCGCCGCCTGGCCCATTGGCAACAGGCGCTCCCTGAAGCATGGAGACTGCAAACAGCAGCCCAAATAGTGCGAGCTAAGCTCCTCAATGGCCGCGTGCTGTTGATGCGACAACTTAGGCAGCGCCCCAGCGAAACCAGGGATCTAACCCTGCGCAGCCTGGAACACTTGGCCGCTCAAGCTCTGCAGGCTACTTCGCTGGATCAATTGCGAGGCATTGAAGGGATCGGCGCAGCTTTGTATTTTCCCGAATTGGGCAATTGCTTACAACAAAAAGGATTTGTTTTGATCAAGCGCACCCGACAGCCGCCCACCAATCCAGTGAATGCCATGCTCAGCTTTGGCTACATGGTGCTCTGGAACCATCTATTAACCCTGATTGAGCTGCAAGATTTGGATCCCTATCAGGGTTGCTTGCACGCTAGCAGTGAACGCCATGCTGCTTTGGTTTCCGATTTGCTGGAAGAGTTCCGAGCGCCTATTGTGGACTCACTGGTACTGTGGCTGGTCAACAGCGGTGTTATGGATATCCAAGAAGACTTCGAGTATCGAGATGGGGGCTGTTTTCTCAGCGATGCTGGCAGAAAGAAGTATCTCAAAGCTTTTCTCCAGAGAATGGAGGGATCCATCCAGACCCCTGACGGAGATCAACCCCGCTGGGATCTGCTAACGCAGCAAGTTAAAAAGTTTAAGCAATCCGTCTATAATCCTCAAGATTTGTACCAGCCCTACCGGATTCGCTGATGTTTCTTTATGTTGTTACCTACGATACTCCCTGCGACAAGCGACGCAAGAAAATTGCCGACCTGCTAGAAGGCTACGGCAAGCGCGTGCAATACAGCGTGTTTGAGTGCGTCCTCGACAAAGACAAGTTCGAGGAGCTCAAACTGCGGCTCCGCAAGAAGATCAAGCCCGAGGAAGACAGCGTCCGCTTCTATCCGCTCACTAGCTATGCCCTCGCCCAGGTGGAAATCTGGGGTGGGCCTGCCCTGACTGCACCCCCCAGCTCGGTCATTGTGTAGCTCAGGCAAGTCTCTTCCTACTTAAGCACTCGGTGTTTCCAAAAGCACACTCAAACGGTATCAACGCCTGCGCGAGCGATCCGCCAAAAGCCGCAAAGGCCGATTCTTTCGTCCGATCCCTCGACGCCTTGCGCCACAAGGCTTTCCGGCCCCAAAGCCCCCTCGCCAGCACCCTTTTTGCCGACTTTTTTCCGGATCCCTCGCAAATGGGTCTTGCATTCCTTGCCCTGCTTGGGTTTAATAGGGGTGGAGTTCCCCCTTCGGGGGGATCCCTAGAAATTGGAAACGTCCCCCTTAAACAGTTCGGTGCGGGTATTGTTGATGTAGTTCCCCCTTCGGGGGGATCCCTAGAAATTGGAAACTTGCCGAAGTTTGGTACATAACGGTACTCGAAGGTAAGAGTTCCCCCTTCGGGGGGATCCCTAGAAATTGGAAACATGGAGAACGTTAAGGCTGACCGACGAAGTTGTTAAGTAGTTCCCCCTTCGGGGGGATCCCTAGAAATTGGAAACCACATTTTCTTAAATTGAGCGGACATTATAGTTATAGTTCCCCCTTCGGGGGGATCCCTAGAAATTGGAAACGTTAGGAGTTCCCGGACTTTCTCGGCGTTAATTGGAGTTCCCCCTTCGGGGGGATCCCTAGAAATTGGAAACAAGATCATGCACTCGTGGAGACACTCTGCAATACTCCCGTTCCCCCTTCGGGGGGATCCCTAGAAATTGGAAACAAACTAGGTCATGTGCGTAGCCCCACACTACCCTTCACGTTCCCCCTTCGGGGGGATCCCTAGAAATTGGAAACCACAGCATGGCATTGATGGTGAAGTCCCTTCTAGAGGCTGGTTCCCCCTTCGGGGGGATCCCTAGAAATTGGAAACGGCACACCGGACTTGGCCGTAGAGTTTGTTTATGTTGTTCCCCCTTCGGGGGGATCCCTAGAAATTGGAAACAGCGTAGATTTCGATAGGTTCGGCAGCATTTGGGTCGAGTTCCCCCTTCGGGGGGATCCCTAGAAATTGGAAACTTTTAAAGTTTGTATAAGGGAGTACACTGTACTTCGCGGTTCCCCCTTCGGGGGGATCCCTAGAAATTGGAAACGCCAGCAAGAATGACTGGTGACCAAGTTAGTTCTGGTGTTCCCCCTTCGGGGGGATCCCTAGAAATTGGAAACTCCTTCAGAAGGGGAGCAGGAAGAGAGCTGTTCCTACAGTAGTTCCCCCTTCGGGGGGATCCCTAGAAATTGGAAACGGTGGAGTTCCCACCGGCCTACAGCTATAACTTTGTGTTCCCCCTTCGGGGGGATCCCTAGAAATTGGAAACTTGATAGGCCGAATTAGCGTGTTCACGAGGCGGTATTGTTCCCCCTTCGGGGGGATCCCTAGAAATTGGAAACGCTAAGTAGGCTTTCCGGTCTTTCACTGACCATACGGGTTCCCCCTTCGGGGGGATCCCTAGAAATTGGAAACAACCACTACACTAGGACGACCCGTGCAGTTGTACCCCTCGTTCCCCCTTCGGGGGGATCCCTAGAAATTGGAAACGTATTCATAACCTTCGGCTACGCCTTGCAGCTGAACGGGGTTCCCCCTTCGGGGGGATCCCTAGAAATTGGAAACGGTAAGTGTGGGACGTATGTATACTCAATAACGTGCCCGTTCCCCCTTCGGGGGGATCCCTAGAAATTGGAAACTACCGAAGGAGGTATTTATGGCTAGCAAAGTGGTGAAGTTCCCCCTTCGGGGGGATCCCTAGAAATTGGAAACATTTTATGTGCTTTAGCCAGAGCCTCGCCGTATGAGTATGTTCCCCCTTCGGGGGGATCCCTAGAAATTGGAAACTGTATAGTCGTCACGCAAAGTGACGTTCAAGCAGGTAAAGTAGTTCCCCCTTCGGGGGGATCCCTAGAAATTGGAAACCCAAAGTCAATAAATAGCGTAGAGGTGGTTAAACACGCACTAGTTCCCCCTTCGGGGGGATCCCTAGAAATTGGAAACGGTTTTGTTTGAACCAGATTAGTTTGGTATTGTATGCATGTTCCCCCTTCGGGGGGATCCCTAGAAATTGGAAACGCAGATACCAGCCAGGGGGAGAATTAAAAACATTCTATGTTCCCCCTTCGGGGGGATCCCTAGAAATTGGAAACACCTTTAGTACTAATAGTACCTCTTGGAGATATTAGCGATGTTCCCCCTTCGGGGGGATCCCTAGAAATTGGAAACAAACCTTCGTACAGATCCAGCCATCGGGATCGGTTGATTGTTCCCCCTTCGGGGGGATCCCTAGAAATTGGAAACACCCCGCCCTCACTATGAGCCACCCAAGCTCATAGTGTTCCCCCTTCGGGGGGATCCCTAGAAATTGGAAACATGTCGTCTAGGTTCATTGGGTTACCTCCCAATCACTGTTCCCCCTTCGGGGGGATCCCTAGAAATTGGAAACCCAGGACAAGGTTATGCCCGTCCGATACGACGACATTAGTGCGTTCCCCCTTCGGGGGGATCCCTAGAAATTGGAAACTGAGCAGTCGACGTAGTCGTACCAGCGCTCTTCGCTATACTGTTCCCCCTTCGGGGGGATCCCTAGAAATTGGAAACCAGTCGGCTCGATGATCCCACGCTCTAATGCGTGTTCCCCCTTCGGGGGGATCCCTAGAAATTGGAAACTTGGGCGGCCTGGGCGACCTTGGCCTCTTGATCTGATGCGGCCGTTCCCCCTTCGGGGGGATCCCTAGAAATTGGAAACCTCCACCACAAAAGAGCTATTCTGTGGAGTAGATGACCTAGTTCCCCCTTCGGGGGGATCCCTAGAAATTGGAAACCTGAGAATCCGCCGGAAGTCGACTTCCACGCTGCCTTCCTCGTTCCCCCTTCGGGGGGATCCCTAGAAATTGGAAACCTTTGATGGATTTAAAATCTAGGATTCTACGAGAAATGAGAGTTCCCCCTTCGGGGGGATCCCTAGAAATTGGAAACTTAAAGCGGCGACGTTTGCGCTCGGCACGTTGTGCCTTACGTTCCCCCTTCGGGGGGATCCCTAGAAATTGGAAACAACCAGGCCGTTGAACTTGCTACTCCCCCGAATGGCTTTGTTCCCCCTTCGGGGGGATCCCTAGAAATTGGAAACAGGACTTCTGCCAGGTACCCTTTGAGAGGTACCCCTGTTCCCCCTTCGGGGGGATCCCTAGAAATTGGAAACTTTCCTGGGCCATTCTTTGAACATCCCAGTACTGGGATCCATAAATGTTCCCCCTTCGGGGGGATCCCTAGAAATTGGAAACTTGGGCGGCCTGGGCGACCTTGGCCTCTTGATCTGATGCGGCCGTTCCCCCTTCGGGGGGATCCCTAGAAATTGGAAACCTCCACCACAAAAGAGCTATTCTGTGGAGTAGATGACCTAGTTCCCCCTTCGGGGGGATCCCTAGAAATTGGAAACCATCGTATTCCTGGACGAGAGTTGCCGATTGGTAATCGTGTTCCCCCTTCGGGGGGATCCCTAGAAATTGGAAACTGGGCTTCCACCTCCAGAATCAAGTTACAGATTAGGGTTCCCCCTTCGGGGGGATCCCTAGAAATTGGAAACTACCAAAGCATATGTTTGACACTGTCGTATGCATATGCTTCACGTTCCCCCTTCGGGGGGATCCCTAGAAATTGGAAACGTCGAGGACAATGGCCAGGGCCACTTGCGTGGTCTTCTGGTTCCCCCTTCGGGGGGATCCCTAGAAATTGGAAACCCTATAGCCACAAAAAATCCCCCGCCAATAAGGCGGGGTTTTTCCTTCGGGGGGATCTATAGAATTGGAAACCTAGGGATCCCCAGTTGGAAAGAAATTGGAAACAGAGAAAAGATTAGAGTAAAGCCGGTGCTGCTCGGCAGAGGCCAGGCAGCGCTGTTGGTGCTCAGGCCACTCCTGGAGGGCTAGTTTTTGTTGTTCCTGGAGAAGGGTTTGTAGGTCTGAGTCTGCAGGCAGCTCGCCTTGCAAAACCTGCAAATCGTTAAAGCGGCCCAGTTGATCCTGCAAGCACTTCAGGGTTGCTATCCAATCTTGCATGGTTTCCCCGTAAAAGGGCGCAAAAAACTCCACCTGATAGCGCAGCCGTTTGGTGGCCTTGCGCAGCTCGTGCAGTTGCTCAGCCTGGGCTTCCGTTGCGGGGAAAGCAGGGATCCGCCAGCCTGGCTGCAGCAGCCACTGGGCCAGCAGGGGAGTCAGCAAGTGGGGCAAGCTTTCCGGCAAAGGCAGCTCCGCCTGGGGCTTATAGCGGGGGTGAGCCAGCCACTGCTCGCAGGCAGCTTGAAACGCCAGGAAGTCAGCATCTTCCAGAATGCGGCGGGAGCGTTTCTCGGCTTGGGTTCGACGTTGCTGCAGATCTTGTTTTAGCTTCTCCAGTTCTGCCTGCTGGGCTGCCGGGATCCCTTCCCAGCAAGGTTCCTGCAGGATTTCCAGCAGCACGTCCAGATCCCGCTGTTTGCCCAAAGCACTGGCCAGCTTTTGCAGGCGTTTGGGCTTGAGAGGCTTGGGCAGCCGGACGGATCCCTGAAACACCTGCACCCAAGTGCCAATACGGCGCAGGGTCACCCGGATTTGGTGAAGAGACTCTGCCGCTTCTGGATGCTGGGTCAGAACTCGCTTTACGTGTTTCTGCAGCCGCTGCCATTGCTGGCTCAACAGCTGGTGGGCCCAGGCGGCCACGGTTGGCAAGGGCGCAGATGAGGGCAAGGTCAAGTGCAAGGACTCCGTCCCGCTGACGCGAAAGGACTCCGTCCCGCTGACGCGAAAGGACTCCGTCCCGCTGACGCGATCGGTTTTCAGCTCAGCAGCAACAGCGTCCACAGCCAGTCTCCTCTACCCAAAACGAGAACCAAGAGGGCAGCAGGCTCTTTTCACATAGGTCATCCAGCCTAGCTTGAGGTTACCCCCGCCTCTTCCCTTTTAACCTAATCTTAACCTTGGTAAACCGAGCAGGCTGTGGCCAGGGAAACTGTCGCGAGCTTTGGCCTGTCGCGCCATTCCCGTCAGCGGAACAGAGCATGACTCTAGTCAATAATAAGCTCAACTATACTGAAAATAATGTATAATATGTTCAGTACGGATTACTACCAGTTGATCTTTCTGTTTACTTTCGAGTCTGCCAACATGGTAGCCAAAGCAAAGCAGAAAATTGGTAGTAAGACGACACGGAAACTGCGCTTTGGGTATTCTACTCAAAGCTTTGCGGGATACCGCCATTCTGGTTGGAAACAAACAGAATGCTATCGCTGCATAGTTGAACAGTGATGTTCAGCAATGTTCAGCGTAAATGTATCAGTCTAGGGCTCCCGGCCTGCTGTCGCAAGTGGTAGGCGGGGTTCGACCACTGACCAGAGGCGGGCAGCCACCTCTGCCGGGGATCCCTGGGCCGAAACGCGGACAATCCGCTGGGGTTCTGCGGCGGCCAGGGTTTCGAATCCGCAGTAAACCCGCCGGTGGAACTCTAGGCCTTCTTGCTCGTTAGTGCTCTGCACCGCTAGCTCAACTGCGCCAGAAGAACGAGAGCGAGCTCGTTCTAGCCCCACCTCGGGGGGCAGATCCAGCCACAGGGTGAGATCCGGCTGTAGCCCGTCGGTGACCCATCGGTTGAGCTGCCGGATCAGATCCAGATCTATGCCCCGGCCATAGCCTTGATAGGCCAAGGTGGAATCGGTAAAGCGGTCACAAACGACCACCTGCCCTGCCGCCAGAGCCGGCGCGATGACTTTGCTCACGTGTTCAGCCCGATCCGCCGCGTATAGGAGCAACTCCGCCAGAGGGCTAAAGGGATCCCCGTGCAGCAACAGCTCCCGCAGCGTTTTGCCCAGCGCCGTGCCCCCCGGCTCGCGGGTACACAGGCAAGCGTAGCCTTCTTGGCGCAGCCGCTCAACCAAGAGGGCCTGTTGGGTGGTTTTGCCCACCCCTTCCCCGCCTTCTAGGGTGATGAACACACCGTCGTCCTCTGCAAGAGGGTTAGCGCAGGTTGAGTTGGGGCTGCAAATTAAAGGAGTGCCCCGGCACCATCACGTAGACGTCGGGGATGTTGGTGGGCTCCAGGCTTTGCAGGGCTAACCCTTCGATGTTGGAGCGCAGGGCGTTGTTGATGGTGGCTTCCAGTTGGGACAAAACCTGCGCCTCGTTGCCCTGAGCGGCCAAACCAGGAAACTGGCTGTACACGGCGCGCGCCAAGCTGCTGGCCAAGGGGAGCTGGATCAGGGTGAGGTTGGATCCCCCCAGCTGGGGGCCCAAGGTGTTGGCCCGGCCGCGGATGCCCAAAGCTTGGAGGGCATTGGCCGTTTGGCTGACGGGGATGGTGCAAGTATCCATCTTGTAGATGGGCACCGAAGCCATGGTCAGAGCAGAAACGCTGGTCAGTTGCACCACAGTAAAGGAGGCAGTGCCGTTATAGGCAAAGCAAAAATCGCGAAAGGCTGCGGGCACATTGGCAGCGCGGATGGGGCGCTCATCGTCAAAGCCGCCCGACTCGGCGAAGATGTTGCGGATAGCGAATCCCCCGAAGAAGGCCAGCAGGGCCACCACCAGCAGGATCGTCAGATCGGAGGAGGAGACCCCCCCGCTGGAGCTGCCGCCTCGCCCACCACCGCCATATCCCCCACCGCCAACATAGCTGGAGGTGTAGCCGTAAGCCGCGGAACGGCTGTAGTCACTGCGGTAGCCGGATTCCCCAAGGACTCCGTCCCGCTTACGCGAGCGGCCAGCAAAGGACTCCGTCCCGCTACCGCGAAAGGCAGAGGAACGGGCGGATCCGTCGTAGCCGCGGTTGCTGGAGACAGAACGGCGGGAAACCAGGGCTTGCCCAGGACGCTCACCGGCTCCAGGGGATCCTGCAGCGGCTTTCTGCCCCCCCTTTTCGCTGTCAACACGAGACCCCTCGTCTCGGCCAGTCTGGGGGGAGCGGTTGGAAGGGCGAGAAGTGGCCCCTTGCGCGGACTCCCTGTAGCTATCCCGCCCATTCTCCAAGGACTCCGTCCCGCTACCGCGATCGTCCAGCCAATCTTCTGCGCCTGCAAAGGTTGAGCCCTCTTCCGGCAAAGGGGGTGGGGAACGACGACTTTGCCGCTCCCTTCCTTCACCAGAGTTTGCAACCGAGGAGACCGCGGCTTCCTCACCGGCAGAATCCGGGGAATGGCGGCTGGGATCGGGGGCAGCAGTCCGTTCCGCTGCTGCAATGGGATCTTGATCCTCAAACTCAGAAAAACCCATAGTTCTTCGAGCGCTCCCCTCAGCTGCCAAGGCAAGACGGCTTTCAATTTCACTCCCCCGAAGGGAAGCAACTACTGTATCCTAGCAGCTCCCCAGCCAGGACATCGGATGCTATTCCTGGGATCCAAGCCAGCCCATACGCTTCTCCAGGAGAGGCAGCTGCGCTTTCAAGGCGCGCAAGGCTCGCCCTCGGTGGCCGATGGCCTCTTTTTGAGCTGGGCTCATCTCGGCAAAGGTTAGCCCCACTTCGGGCACCCAAAACAGGGGGTCATAGCCAAACCCCCCCTCTCCCCGCGGCTGGGTCAAGATCTCTCCTGAGCATACCCCTTCCACCAGGGCATGCACTACACCTTGGGGATCCACCAGGGCGATGGCGCAGTGAAAGGTGGCCCGGCGATTTGGGATCCCTTCCATTTCCCTGAGCAACCGCTCGATGCGGGCAGCATCGTTGGGGGCATAGCGAGCCGAGCGGATCCCAGGGGCACCGCCAAGGGCTTCTACCGCTAAGCCGGAATCGTCGGCAATGGCCCACTCCCCCAGAGACTTGGCCACGGCTCTGGCTTTGAGAAGGGCATTTTCGGCAAAGGTGGTGCCGGTTTCTTCCACCTCAATTTCTGAGGGCATGCGGCGCAGCTCCCAAGCAGGGGCATGGGCCTGGAAAAAGGCATTGAACTCGCGCCATTTGCCGGGGCTACTGCTGGCCAAGATCAAAGGACGGGTCATGGAAGGTTCCTACGAGTGGAAATCTGAGGAGGCGGAAGGCTGTCCAAGGGCTTCCTGCCTAATGGATCTCGAGAACCATGTTGTGCAGGGCTGTGTTGATCACCAGGGTGGATCCCCATCGCTCTACCTTGCCCCCATCCCAGTGCATGTGTCCGCAGATGTAGTAGCGGGGCTGCACCTGTTCCAAAAGGGGGCGCAAGGTGGGTGTGCGACGGTGATACCACTTCCCGCCTTCATCCAAAAAGCCTCGCGGCGGAGCATGGGTCAGCAGCAGGTCAATGGGCCGGGGGGGTTGACTGTAGAGGGTGAGCAGCTCCTGCAAATGGGCAGAGGTCAGAGACCAGCTCCAACCACAGGGGGGAGTCCAGGGTACAGCCAAAACCTGTAACCCCAGCCACTCAAAGCAGCAGGACTGGGTGATGGCCCGCCCCCAACAGCCAACCAGCGAATTCAAAACCGAAGCTGCTGGATCGTGGTTGCCAGGTAAAAAGAGCCAGGGCTTGCCCAGGCTCTCCACCGCCGCCAAGAAAGATCGCAGATGAACCACCTCTGCTTGGGCTGCCGGATGAAAGCCCTGGGTGGCCTTGCGGGAAGGTTTGCCGGCCTTGGAACAGAAATCCCCGCAGTTGATGTAAGCATCCACCTCCGGCAGATGGGCAAGGGCCTGCCGGATCAGCCGAGGGCTGCCGTGGTAGTCGGAGCCGAGCAGCAGCTTAATCCCCATGAGAATCAGCCGCAGAAGAATCCAGGTGGGATCCCTGAAGCAGGGCGGCAACCTGCTGCCAGGAGCTGCTGTACCAAGCTTGCTGGGCTTCCAGTTCTTCGTCGAGGGATCCCGTGGGGCCAAAATCCGGGCAGGCATACCCCAGAGAGCGTAATCCTGCCACCAACACTGCCGGAGACAGCCACCACTGCTGGGCCAAGCGCAGCAGATCCACCTGGCTGTGGGTTTGCAGGTATTGGCGGAGCTGGCGTTGCAAGCTGGCAGCGGAGGGCAGGGGCACCGCTTGCTGATGGACGGCAATCAACAGCTCGCTGCTGGGGGTGCAACAGAGCAGCCACTTGAGGTGATCCAGAGAAGGGGGCCAGCTCCACAACCAGAGTTGATCATAGCGGTGGCCGGCTTGGGGACGGTCATAGTGGAGAGTCAGGTACCGCCGTTCGCGATAGCGGGCCGTAGGCCTTGAAGACAAGTCAAGCCAAGGGCGGCGGAAGCCGTAGAACAGGATGGTTCCCTGCGCCTGAGGCCAGAGGACAGAAAATCGGTCTACAGCTTGCCAACGCAAAAGCTGGGTGGGCTGGGGGGTGGGGCGCCAGATCAACAGAGGTGAGGGCTCTGTCCCCCTCTGGGAGCCAGTCGAGGGCTTGGAGTTGGGCATGGGAGGAGTGGCATCCAGAGAGGCGGGGGAGATGGGAGACTTGCTCCCATCAGGGGTGCGGGGCGCTGTTTTCTCGAGAGGGGGGTTGCCGGCAGTGGCAGCCTCTTGGGCAGGTTGGATCCCGAGAATTTCCAGCTCCAGTTGGGTTTCTCCCTGCCATGTTTTGGCCTTGAGGGTGTAGGCTACATCAACTCGCTCTGGCAGCGGATGGGTTTCCGCTCCCCGCCAACGGATGGCCCAGAGGGGGCGCTGTGGCCTCGGGTTTGTGCTCCCCACTGCTGACCCGTTCGCCAAAGTGTTGCCCAAAGCGTTGCCCAGCGATAACCCATCAGTGTCGTAACTGGAGGTTTTGACAGCTGAGTCGCTCCTGCCCGGACAAGAGGACTCCGTCCGAGTAGCACGTAACCCATGGGAGCGTTGCGTAGGGAGAGCAGGATCCCGGAGCAGCAGCTTCAGGTGGCCGGGAACTGGGCCAAATCGCTGCTGTTGCAGAACCTGCAGGTTGCGGCTGTAGAAGACCGGCTCAGGGTTGCCGATACCACAGGGCTGCAGATGCTGCAGCTCTCGATAAAGGTCAAGGGTGAGATCTGACAGCGACACTTCGGCATCGATTTGCACCAGCGGCTGGATCTGCTCCGGCTGCAACTGCTGTTGGGCAAACTGCCGCAATCGTTCTTCAAAAAAAGGCCAGTCTTCTGCTCTCAGGCTAAATCCCCCGGCAGCCGGGTGGCCGCCGTGCTTGGTGAACAGATCCTTGCAAAACTCCAACGCCTGAAACACGTCAAACTCGGGGATCCCCTGCCGCGCCGAGCCACTGATCTCCCCTTGCCGCGACTGGCTGCCGATGAACACCGGACAGCCAAAACGCTCTGCCAACCGCGAGGCCACAATGCCGATCACCCCTTTATGCCATTTCTGCTGAGGGGATCCCAAAATTGTTAACACCCGCTCCTGTTGCAGATCTCGGCCTTGCTGGGCAATTTGCTCGAGGGCTTCTGCCTCGATGCGCCCGCACATCTGCTGTCGTACCTGGTTGAGCCGTTCGCAGCGGCGGGCCAGTTTCTCTGCCTGCTGGGGATCGTCGGTGGTCAGCAACTGGATCCCCATTCTCGCCCGGCCAATTCGCCCAACGGCATTGATGCGCGGCCCCAGGCCAAACCCAATCCACTCAGGCCGCAACCCCTCCAGGGATCCCTGCATGCCCATCACCTGCAGAAGGGCGCGGATCCCTGCCACCTGGGAGGTGGGCAAGAGGTGCAGCCCCTGCCGCACCCAAAGGCGGTTAACCCCCGTCAGCGGCGCCAGATCGGCAATGGTGCCCACAGTAAACAGTTCCAGGGCCACCCGCTGCAGATGGCCATCACCACGGCGCTCGGCCAGCGCTTGGGCCAGGAGGTAGGCAACTCCCACCCCGGCCATCCCCCGATAGGGAGAAGAAACGGGGAGCTGCTTGGGATTGAGGATGGCATCGGCAGGGGGCAACTGGGGCGGCAAGTCGTGGTGATCCGTCACGATCACTGTCAAGCCTAGAGCTTTGGCCAGTTGGATGGGCTCGTGGGCGGAGATGCCGTTGTCCACCGTGAGAATGAGGCGCACCCCCTCTCGGTGCAGCTCTTGTACCATGCGGCTGTTGAGGCCATAGCCCTCGGTCATGCGGCTGGGGATGCGGTAATGCACGGGTGCTCCGCAACCGGAAGGAGTGCCCCGCAAAGCCCTCAACAGCAGGGCCGTGCTGGTCATGCCGTCGGCATCGTAGTCGCCGCAAATGGCGATGGGCTCTTGTCGGCGAATCGCCTCGTCCAGCAAGTCCACCGCCAGGGGCAAATCGGCAAAATCCTGGCTGGGTGGAGGCAGGTGGGCGGGATCCGGCTGCAGGTACTGCCGCACGGCAGCAGGGCTGGAGAGCCCGCGATTGAGTAAGATCTGAGCCAATATGGGCGAGATCCCCACTGCCTCGGCCAAGCTCTGGGCAGCCAACTTGTCCACAGGATGAAACAGCCAGCGTTGAGCAGGGATCCCGGCCATAGGGAAGGGCGGGGCTTGGATGGGGATAGAGGGTAGGCAGTGCTACAGTTGGCCTATAGGGTATCCTTTTGACGTTAGCTCAAAACGCTCCTCTGAATCTTTCCTGCCGCCGATGTATTCTCTGCTGCTTACCTATGGTCTTAACCCGCTGACAGGCTTAAAGCTGTTGGTCAAGTCCTCTGAGCAGACCTCTCTGTGGACACTGGCCCAGCAGCTTTGGGGCCGCCCCGGATCTCGGCGACGCAGGCCGCGCCTACAAATCTCGTTAGGCCGCTTGGTGCCAGAGCAAACCGAGCACTTGTCCAAGTTGGAAGTGCTGCTGCGTCTGCGGTTTTTCATTGCCCTCGAAGCGGAAACTCCAGAGAGTGCTGCCCACCACTGTCGCGAACGGTTCTTGCTTCCTTCCGGCCAGGGATCTGCCATTCAGCTTGCCCGCTACACAGAGGGCTCGCAGCAGTACAAGACGGAGATCATCCGCTTTGCCCTGGGGGGATCCCGCACCCTTGTGGCGAGGACTCCATCCCGCCGCCGTCGCCTCTGAAACAAACTCCCCGACAAGCCATAGCGATAGAGTCTTGCCAGCCTGTCTATACTGGAGATGCACTAGATCTGTGTTTCTCCCGTGAACCCAACTGGGCTGCATCTTTGCGGTGGCAGTGCGGAGCATTCTATCGGTGGTGGGCGGCATCTGCAAGCCCATCCCTGGCACAGCCTTGCCCAAACTTCGGCTTACGCTAGCTTTGAGTTGTCCTTCCCGCAAGGGGGTGAACTGCGAGCTCTGGCACTGTGGGGGATCCCCGCAGGCCCAGGCAAAGACTCCATCCCGGATGCAGAGGTTTGAGTTGCCGCCAATCCCGCCAGAGGAGATGGATCCCATGTGCAACGCCCGTAAGGACTACGGCTGGCCAAAGTGCTCCGCACTCCTGTTGCCAGCGCAACCGGCCCTCTTTGCCGGATCCCTGGCGGCCTTTGCCCTTGTGCTCCACGCCGTTAATGGGAACGTCCTGCCGGCTGCTTTGGCCCTGACCCGTTACCAAGTGCATGTACTGGCGGATGGGGCGGCGGAGTTGGCTCAGGTGCGCACCCAGGTGCCGGATGCCTATTTTGTGCAAGGGGATGGGCAGGTTTTCATTCTGGCGGGGACGTTCATCAACCGTAGCCATGCTCAACGCCGTCAGGCCGACTTGGAACGGCTGGGGTTATCGGTGCGGGTGGTGAGCCGCCAAGAGACGGATCCCCCTCTGCCCCCTGCTTTTCCTGCCCAAGCAGCACCCAGCCGCCCTGCTGCCAGCTCAAAAGCCTCTGTGCCGCCGACGCCAACCGCTCCGCCCTTGGATCCCCAGCGTCCCTTTGCCACCCACGTGCCCAACCCCACCGGTGATCCCCGTTTGGAAGAACGGGTGCGCCGCTTCTTTCCAGGAGCCACTGTGGTGCAGTACCGCGGCCAGGTTGCTTTGCAAACGGGAACCTTCTCCCGCCTGTCGTTGGCCCAGGATCAAGCCCGCTGGCTAACCGCTCAGGGGTTACCGGCAGTGGCGGTGTCGCTGGTAGGAGAAAATGCGGGCCAGGATCCCATCTCCAACCCAGCACAAGGAGAGCGCTATTGGGTGTTGGTGGCCGATCCCACCGGGGAGAAATGGCCTGCGCTAAAACAACTCCTAGAGGGATCCCTGCCCTTGATCTACGATGACCTGCGGGTGGTGCGCACGGGTGGGTTTGCCGACCCTGCTGCTGCCGCCGAGCAGGTGCGTTACTTGGCCGGCCAAGGCTATGAAGCGGGGATCTTCCCCGCCGATCTGCGCCGCTCTCAGCCTCTTTTGCAAGCGGATCCCGTCTCCTCCTCGCCTGCCCAGGCTGTTCCTCCTGGGGAAGAAGGTGGCAGCGGATTTTGGGTGGTGGTGCCGGCTGGGGAAGAGGCCCTACCCAAGCTGCAACAGTTTGCCCCTGATGCCTTCCTGCGGGGCTCAGTGATTCAGGTGGGCACCTACCGGCAACGGGCCAACGCCGAACAGGCGCGGCGCTCTCTGGCCGAAGCAGGGTTCGATGCCCGCATCCTGCCCGTGGAGTAGCCAAGAGCCACTTCCGCCATAAACGCTCTCCTCCTTCCCTGCCGTTGGGGATCCCCATTCGGCCCAAATGGCGACTTGGGTGAGTTTCTGCTTTTGACATACTCCCCACCCTACTGGCTTGTCAAAGCCTACAGCCCGCTTGGGCGAATAGAGCGGTTGACTACCCTGCCACTGCCCTGAGCCTACCGTAAAGCCCTCCTCAAGGACGGAGCGTTTGGGCAACTGGGCGAGGCTGGTAAGAAGGAGAGGCCAGCCGTTGCACCACCTGTTTGCAATACACCACCTGTTTCAATAGCAGTGCGGAGCATTTTTCCTAGAGGGCTTGCTTAGCCTGCTGCAGCGTCTGCTCAAACACCTCCAGCGGCTGCGCACCGGAGAAGGCAATGCCGTTCAAGATGAAATGGGGAGTGCCACCGATGCCCAGTTGAGAGGCCAGGTCGATATCTCGCTGAATGGCGCGCTCTGCCGCCCGACTGCGCCGATCCCGATTGAATTTTTCTACATTCAAGCCCAGCTTCTCAGCAGTGGCCACATAAAACCCATCCCCAAGCTGGGATTGGTTGGCAAACAGCTCGTCGTGAAACTCCCAGAACTTACCTTGACGTTGGGCGGCCCAAGCAGCCCGGGCAGCCGACATCGCTTCTGGGTGGATGCTGGTCAGGGGCAGGTGCTTGTACACCAAGGTCACCTCATCCCCGTGGTCGGCCATGAACTGCTTGAGGGTGCTGTGGGCGCGGGCGCAGAAGGGGCATTGAAAATCGGAGAACTCCACCAACACTAACCGCAGAGCGTCGGATCCCAGTCGAGGGGAATCTCCGATGACGGCGCGTGGGTTCTCCCGCAGTTGACGGCCAAATTCTTCTGCCAGCCGCTGCTGTTGTTGCTGCTGCTCTTGGTACTGTCGCTGCTGGTATTCCTGTACGGCCTCCAGAATCACCTGGGGGTTCTTTCGAATGATCTGCAGCACCTGCTCTTCCAAATCTGCCGGGGCAGCCGCCGCCGCTGGTAGGAAAACCGGAGCTCCACTTCCCACTCCCAGCAGAACCGTCAGCCCGAACAAAAGTCCAGCCCGGGCCAAGCTCCGCCCCCAAGCGCGAAAAATCCTCACCAGCCTATGCATCCCAACCCCCCTCTCAAACATGCCTAGAGCCGTCGCAACTCACCCAGCCTACCGTCAGATCCCAACAGTGTCTATCACTCGTTCGGGGGGGTTAGGAATTGGTGACCTGCAGAAGCTGCTCCTTGATCCGCTGCAACTGGCTGGCCCAGCGGGGATCCGGCTCAGAGGCTGCCTCACTTTCGGCGACGACGGTGGAGCGCCCACCCTTATTGCCCCGCTGGCGTTGCTTTTTGCTGGGGGCAGGGTTTTCTGCCGACTCTTTAGAGCCCTTGGCCTCAGAATCTCTGGACGCTCTGGAATCTTTGGAACCTCTGGACTCTTTGGATGAAGGCTCAGAGGTCGCTGTTTTGGATTCGCCTTCTTCCCCTCGGTCGCGCGGCTGGGCGAGCTCAATGCGCAAGTTGACATCCCCAAAGCTGTGGCCGTTGAACTTTTCAATGTACTGCTGCGCCTGCTCTTCGGTGTTCACCGTTACAAAGCCGAAGCCGCGGCATTTGCCTGTCTTCCGATCCCGGATCACCTTGGTGGAAATGACCTCACCGGCAGAGCGAAAGAGCTTCTCCAGTGCCTGACGATCCACCTCTTCCGGCAGATTTCCAACATACAGACGCACAGGCATGATCCAGCGAAGCTCCTAATCGAAATAACAAAAGGCCAAAATGCAAAGCGCTACATCTAGGGCGCTCAAGCCCATAACATCAAACCCGGAACCCGGTAGTCCATTGTCACACCATAGCGCGCCGCAAAGCGCAACCCTTGGCAATCACGAAGCTATTTTTTAATTTACCTCAACCTGGAGCCGCGAAGACGAGGAGAACGGTTTTTGTGAACGACTGCTTTGTACAGCCGGTTTGTACAGCCGGCTTTTGCAGCTAAGCTAAGCCGGTGTTGTTCAGGCGATCCCGATGTTGAAAAGGTCGCGCCTGGGGGCCTGTGTAGTCGGCTACAAGATGTCCTTGCCCTCGCAGTTGGTAGCGGTAGGTCACCAAGCCTTCTAAGCCCACCGGCCCGCGCGGCGGCAGTTTTTGGGTGCTGATGCCCACTTCTGCCCCAAAGCCGTAGCGAAACCCGTCGGCAAAGCGGGTGGAAGCGTTGTGAAAGACCCCCGCTGCATCTACTTCATCCAGAAATCGCCGGGCAGCAGCGGCATCCTCGGTTACAATCGCTTCGGTATGGCGGGATCCGTACTGCTGGATGTGGGCAATGGCCTCGTCAAGGGAGCCCACCACTTTAATAGAGAGGATCAAATCGGCATACTCGGTGCTCCAGTCGTCCTCGGTGGCCGGGATCAGATCGGGCACCAGCTCGCGGCAGAGGGGATCCCCCCGCAATTCCACCCCCCTCTCCCGCAGGGCCTTGACCGCCAGAGGCAAAAAGTGGGGGGCTATGGCCTCGTGAACCAGCAGAGTCTCGATGGCATTGCAGGCAGCGGGGTACTGGGTTTTGCTGTCCACCGTCAGCTTGATTGCCATGTCCACGTTCGCTGCCCGATCCACGTACAGGTGACACAGGCCATCGGCATGGCCCAATACCGGGATGCGGGTATTCTCCAGGATGTAGCGGACAAAGCTGCTGGAGCCGCGGGGGATGATCAGGTCTACCAGCCCCTCCAGTTGCAGTAGGGCCTTGACCTCGGCGCGGCTGGTGAGCAACTGCAGGGATCCCTGGGGGAACTCCGGGATCTGTTGCAGGCCCGCCTGAATGGCCGCCATCAACGCCTGACAGGAGAGCAAAGCTTCGGATCCCCCCTTGAGCAAGACGCTATTGCCGGTTTTCACCGCCAGGGCGGCAATTTGCACCAAAGCATCGGGCCGCGACTCGAAGATTACCCCCAGCACCCCCAAAGGGTAGGTGCGCCGTTCCAAGATCAGCCCCTCGTCCAGTTCCCGGATCAGCAAAGCTCGGCCCACCGGATCCCCCAGCCGGATCACCTGCCGCACTCCGGCCACCATATCTGCCAGTTTGTGGGCGTCCAGCTTCAGGCGAGCATAGGCAGATGCCGACAACTCCCCGGCTTTCACCATCTCTGCTGCCCGCTCCAAATCCGCCCGGTTGGCGGCCAAGATAGACTCTTGGTGCTCCACCAAGGCAGTGGCCATGGCCTCCAGAGCGGCATTCTTAATAGCCGTGGGCAAGGTGGCCGTGTGTTGGGCAGCAGCGCGGGCCAACTGCACTTGGGACAGCAGCGGGCGCTCTGAGGCAGATGCAAGCGAGCTGGGGCAATCGGTGGCGAGGGACATAGGGTCAGAAAGGGGGCAAAGTGCCCATCTGGAAGAAAAGGGTTGCGATGATAGGTTGTAACAAAGTTGTGTTGAACTGTGATCCTAGAAGCACCCCCGGAAGGGATCCCTATGCTAGGTTGGGCACAGTCGCTTGGGGGTATCTGTAGCCTACCAAAATCCGGATCCCACTTGCTGCCGCAGGGGAGCCCTTCATCGCTCTCGATGCTTCTAAGCTGAAGTTCGCATAGGGGAAGACCCTTGCTCGAAACCCGGTTCCCTGACAATTAGAGATCCACCTCTGGAGATCCACCTCGTCAACCTTGACTTTTAGCGCCTTCCAGGAGAGCCAATGAGAAAGCGTGGGTTTGTGGTTAGTGCAACGGCTGCAGTGATGACAGCGGTATCGCTGGTCGGCGTGCAGCTATCTATGCCGGGTTGGGCGGGGTTTCGCCGGGATCCCAAGGAAGTGGTGGACGAGGTTTGGCAAATTGTTAACCGGGAATACGTGGATCCGTCTTTTAATTCCCTGGATTGGGAAGCGGTGCGGCGAGATCTGCTCAGCCGAGAGTATGCCACCCGAGAAGATGCCTACGCGGCCATCCGGGAAGCCCTGAAGAAACTGAACGATCCCTACACCCGATTTCTGGATCCGGATCAGTTTGCCAGCATGCAAATCGATACATCCGGTGAGCTGACCGGGGTGGGGATCACGCTGGGCATGGATCAGGAGACAAACGAGCTGGTGGTGATCTCCCCCATTGAAGGGTCTCCTGCCGACCGGGCCGGGATCAAATCCAAAGACGTGATCGTGCGCATCGACGACAAGTCCACCGAAGGCATGGACACCAACGCTGCAGTCAACCTCATTCGGGGCGAGCCGGGTACGCGGGTGCGGCTGACCATTCGCCGCGAGGGGGAAGGGCTAAAGGTGTTCGATTTGGTGCGGGAAAGAATTGAGCTGGCCACCGTGCGCTACGAGGTTCACGAGGAAAACGGCCTGCCCATTGGCTATATCCGGATTACCCAGTTTTCCGGCAACGCCGCCGAGAAGATGCGCCAAGCCATTCGCGAGCTGGAAAAACAAGGGGTAGCCGCCTATGTTCTGGATCTGCGCGCCAACCCAGGGGGCCTGCTCTACTCCAGCGCCGAGATTGCCCGCATGTGGATTAACCGGGGCAGCATTGTCTCGACGGTGAACCGCCAAGGGGAGCAGGATCGCCTGACGGCCAACAACACGGCCCTTACCGATAAACCTTTGGCCGTTTTGGTGGATGGTGGCTCGGCCAGCGCCAGCGAGATTCTGTCGGGGGCTCTGCAGGATAACCGTCGCGCCGTGATTGTCGGCACGCAAACTTTCGGCAAGGGCCTGGTGCAGTCGGTGCATCCCCTGTCCGATGGATCTGGGCTGGCGGTAACCATTGCCCGCTATCGCACTCCCAACGGTAACGACATCGACCACAAGGGCATTACCCCCGACATTTTGGTGGAATTGTCCGAGGAAGATCTGAAGCGGCTCAGCCAGAACCGAGAGCTGGTGGCCACCCCAGCCGACCCACAGTACGCTGCTGCCATCCAGGCTCTGCAGGCTCAGATCTCTGCCCGTCGGCAACAGGCCCAGGAGGTCATTCGTTCCTCTTCACGTTAGCCGGTGTTGGGGGCGGTTTTGATGGGTCTCAGATCTGGCACTCCTGAGACTGGGGTTAAGCCGAGGCCCAAGCTATTTAAGACTATTAAGACTCTTCTCATTCGAGTTATTCGAGGAGTGTTGACCAGCGCTGGGCTGGGGATGCTTTTATTGTTTCTGTAGGTGGCGCGTAGCACAATGGCGGGGTCGAAGATCGCGGGATCCATAAACTTGGCCGGACGGGATCTGCTCAAGCTCAGCGACCTAACCCCGGCGGAGCTGTCGGCCCTGCTAGCCCAGGCGGCTGAGTTAAAGCGGGATCCCTATCGGGTGGAGCTGCGGGGTCGGGTGTTGGGGCTGTTGTTTCAGAAGGCTTCTACCCGCACCCGCGCCAGTTTTACGGCAGCCATGGCCCAGTGCGGGGGCAGCACCCTGGATCTGGTGCCGACAGTGATGCAGGTGAGCCGCGGCGAACCCCTGCAGGATACGGCCCGCGTCCTCTCCCGCTACCTGGATGTGATCGCCATTCGCACCTACGACCAGAAGGAGCTGGAAACCTTTGCCGAGTATGCCGATGTTCCGGTGATCAACGCCCTCACCGATCAGTTTCACCCCTGTCAGGTGTTGGCCGATCTGCTCACCATTCAGGAGAACTTTGGCCAACTGGCGGGACTGACCCTGGCCTATTGCGGCGATGGCAACAACGTTGCCCACTCCCTGCTGCTGGGCTGTGCCATGAGCGGGATCCACATCCGCGTCGCCACCCCCCCCGGTTACGAACCGAATGCGGCAGTGGTGGAGCAAGCCTGCGCCCTGGCCCAGGGATCCCAGGTGTTGGTGCTGCAGGATCCCCAGGAAGCCGTCTCTGGAGCTCAGGTGGTCTATACCGACGTGTGGGCCAGCATGGGTCAAGAAGCTGAGGCCGAGGCCCGCAAGGCCACCTTTCTGCCCTACCAGGTCAATGCCGAGCTGATGCAACAGGCAGATCCGCAAGCCATTGTGCTGCACTGCCTGCCGGCCCACCGGGAAGAGGAAATCACCACTGAAGTACTGGAGGGATCCCAGTCCCGCGTGTGGGATCAGGCGGAAAATCGCCTACATGTGCAAAAGGCACTCCTGATTCAGGTGCTGGGCGCAGGATGACCCCTCACCCCCAGGCTAGAGAGCGGGTTAGCAAATGAGCTTACCGGAAAACTGGGTCTATGGTCATTTCGATTTAAACCAGGACACTGCACCCACACCCCAAACGTTGGTCGCGTCGGCGTTGCAGAGCAATAGCGTTGCGGAGCGATAATGCAGAGGGCCAGAAGGTTTTTCAAGGACTCCGTCCCGCTGGCGCGACCAGTAGCCTAGGCGTCTCACCCTAACCTGAAATGACTATATTTGACAAAACTGGCCCAAATCCTAAGCTGGCTACCGATTACTGCTGGGGCGGCGGGCGGCAATTGCCAGGCTGACATTGGGCACCCGCTGCAGAGTATCCATCACCTCCACCACCTTGCCGTGGGAGAGGGCCAAATCAGCGTTGATCACCACCAAGCGCCGCCCTTCAGCCGGCTTCTCGGCCAGGATGCGTTCCACTGCCGGGATCAGGGCAGAAATATCGGCAATTTTCTCCTGATTGACGGCAATCTGTCCTTCCGCCGTCAGGCTCACCGTTACATCCGGCTGCAGACGAACTTCAGCTGTAGTGGCATCCGGCAGGTTGACATCCAGAGCCTCGGAGCGGGTGAGCACCAGGCTGGCAATCACGAAAAACACCAGGATCGAGAAGATGACATCGATCAGGGGCACGATGTTGATCTCGCCAGCTCGGAAGTTCTCTTCGGGGATGCGCATAGGTTAGGAGGGCTCAAGCGAGGAGTAGGGGGGAAGGGTGGAGCTGCCACTGGGGCTAGATTGGGTGTAGGAATACTGGGAAAGCTGTTGAGCCTGCATCTCTTGCCGCTGCCGATGCAGCAGCTCCAGCATGCCGCCGTACTCTTGGATTTTAGAGAGTTGCCGCAGGTACAAAGAGCGGAAGACGTTGGAAATCAACAGGGTGGGAATAGCCACAATCAGTCCAAAGGCCGTCGAGTACAAGGCTTCGGCGATCCCCCGACCTACCCCCTGGGTATCGGTGCCGCCGATATCCCCCAGTTGAATGGAGCTGAGGATCTGGATGATGCCGGTGACGGTGCCCAACAAGCCCAAGAAGGGGGCAACGGTGATTACGGTGTCGAAGACAGTGTTGAAGCGCTTCAGCAGAGGCACCTCTGCCGCCAAGGCGGTTTCCAGGGCCAACTTAAAATCTTCCGGGCTGGCCTCGTTCAGCTCCAACCCGGCCAAAAAGATGCGGGCAATCGGCAGATCGGCATTTTGCTCCAGCAAATACTGGGCAGCGCGCGGGTTGCGGCGGTACTGGCTCAGGGCTTGCTGCACCACCTCCTCCTGCCGATGGGTGATCTTCCACCAAAACAGCACCCGCTCAATGCAACAGGCCACCGAGAAGACCGAGAACGTCAACAGGGGGATGGAGTAATACCAACCCTGGATCATGAGCTGCAAGACTCTATCCATCGATCCTGATTCCCCCCTCCAAGCGGCAATTTACGCTCATCTTGTCATAGCACTTTCTCGGCAGGGCTGGGATCCCTTCTTGCGCGGCGAAGATTGCACCTTTTGGCAATTTTGCCCCCATGCCGGATCTCATCTCGTCAATTGTCAATCCAGAGGGCATACTGGTTGCAACAATTTTGGATCCCGAGGGCGTGAATTATGAAATTCAGACGCTGGTTGGGTCTTTGCTGCGCCGGCTTGATGGCCTTGCTGTTGACGGCTTGCGGCAAGGGATCCGCCCCCTACGACAGCATCGTGGTCAATTTTGTAAACACGGCCACCCCCAGTCAGATTGCTGCTATCGCTAAAGAGTATCACTTGACGCTCCGCCCCAGCAGCGACAGCGCTTTTGCCCGCCAGGAAGCGATCTATCTGTTTGACGTGGATGCCGACCACCTGGGATCCACGCGGCGGCTGGTTAAGCGGCTCACCAACGAAGCATTGATCGAGTATGCTCACCCCAACTATCAATTCCAGGCGGCTTTCGTGCCCAACGACCGCCTCTATCCCCAGCAATGGAACCTCAGGGCCATCCGCATGCCGGAAGCCTGGGACATCTCCCAAGGGGAAGGGGTGACGGTAGCCGTGGTGGACACGGGAGTAACACGAGTGCCGGATCTAGCCCAAACCCAATTTGTGAAGGGCTACGACTTTGTGGATGACGATGAGGATCCGGAAGACCTCAACGGCCACGGCACCCATGTGGCGGGAACCATCGCCCAATCCACCAACAATGTCTTGGGTGTAGCCGGCATTGCCTTCAAGGCCAAGATCATGCCGGTACGGGTGTTGGATGCCAATGGCTTTGGATCCCTGTCGGATGTGGTGGAAGGGATCCGCTATGCTGCCGACCACGGGGCTACGATCATCAACCTCAGCCTGGGTAGCCGCGCTTCTGCCCAACTGATGGAGGAGGCGGTGGCCTATGCCCACAGTAAGGGGGTGACGGTGATCGCAGCCGCTGGCAACGAAAACTCCAACCAGGTGAGCTACCCGGCCCGCTACCCGCATGTGATCGCTGTCTCGGCCACGGGGCCCAACGGGGAGAAAGCCCCCTACTCCAACTATGGGGTGGGGGTGGACATCTCTGCTCCCGGCGGAGCCAAAACGCCTGATCACCCCGAGTACGGCATTCTGCAGCAAACCATCAATCGTCGTAACCCCAACGAGCCGGTCTTTGCCTACTTCCAAGGCACCAGCATGGCCACTCCCCACGTAGCCGGTGTGGCAGCTCTGATCCAGGCTCAGGGCATCAAAGACCCGGACAAGGTGGAGGAAGTGCTGAAAATGTCGGCTACCCCAGTGCCCGGCGACAAACAGAACTTCTACGGGGCTGGTCGTTTGGATGCGGCCAAGGCGCTGGCCAGGGCCACAGGACAACAGGAGGAAAACCCCTTGGTGCTCTGGTTGAAGGACTTCCTGCAGTACCTGAACAACAATGGCTACCTCAACCCACGCTTCTGGTTCGATGGTGGCCCGATTGCTCTGGTGCCGAAGCTGCTGATGGTGGTGGGCGGCTACATTATCCTGGTGCTGATCCGCTGGTGGCTGGCTCCCAAGCGGCTGCTGCAGACGGTGCCTTTGCTGGCTGGGATGCTTTTGGGCAGTGCCGGTCTTTTCCCCTTGCAGGGGTTGGCGATTGTCGGTGGCCCCCGTTGGCCCTTCCAATTGGCGGGTAGCTCCCTGCCGGAGTTGGGCACCGCCTTTGCCCAGACCAATGCCTTGAACCCCCTATTTGCCAGCGTGTTGATCCCAGGCCTGTTGATGTTGCTGCTCCTGGGCCATCGGCGCTGGCGCTGGGCGGTGATTGGCTTGTGCATTGGCATGGCCTCGCATCTGCTCTTGTCCGGATCCCTGTTTTATGAGGGGGTGCTATGGCTTGGATCCTCTGCTTGGTTGGGTCGCTCCTTCTTGCTCTTCAATGGCTTGCTCTGCCTGGGCCTGGCCTACTTGGGAGCGCAAGCGGCTACGGAATCTCAATCCACGGCAACCGGGCTGGCGCTGAGGCAGTGATGCAAGAGTACAGCGGTACCATCCAGTTCCTGGATATCGAAGGGGGAGTGTGGGTGCTGACGCTGCCTTCCGGCGAGCACTATGCCCTTTTCCGTGCCCCCAAAGAGCTCTTGCAAGAGGGACTAGAGGTCACCATCCAGGGACAGATCAGAGAAGACATGGTGACGGTGGCTCAGGTAGGGCCGGTTTTAGAAGTCAAGAGCTTCCAGCGGCAGCCCTAGCTTGGCTTGCGGCTCCGGCCATACCAATCGGGGATCCCCAAGCGGGGATCCCTGCTTTTCGATGTCAGAATGCTTTTACAGTCGCTTCAAACAAGATTGAGACACCTCGCTGCCGACCCTCACCCCTAGCTTCTCTTTAGTTAGGAGAGAAGGAAAGTTAGGAAGCAATGCAACGAAAATATTTCATTTCCGTTTAAAAAGAATCTCGTTTCCACGGCTGAGCATTCACGAAGCTCAAAAAACGTAGGTAGGCAGCTGTATCCCGTGACCGCTTAATACTTACATAGTCATAAGTCTGTAGCCTGAACAACTGGGAAACCATCATCGCTGTTTTAGAGGGGAAACCTACTGGCGAAAGCGGGACGGGATCCTTTGCGGCAAGGGCTGTTGTGGAACCAGTAACAAGAATCCTCACCCTACCGCTACGGGGAAGCAAGCCAGTAGAGCAGGGAACATGTCAAAGCAGGTTGCTCAGGCGGCTGTGAAAGACCGAGTAGATCTCTGCGTAAGACTTCACCCACTCTGGATCCGGTTGAACATAGCGTTCTACCTGTACCAATCGATCGGCAGCCTGTTGGACAGAGCAGCACCAATAGGCAGAAGCGGCCAAGATGGCTGCCCCCACAGCCGGCTCCGGGTGTTTCACCACAGCCAAGGGACGAGCAAGGATGCTGGCGCGTAGGCGCAACCAGAGAGGGCTTTTGCTGCCTCCACCGGTGGTGAAAATCGGGCTCTGCTCTGGCACTGGGATCCCTTGAGCGGCCAACGTTTCCAGCCCCAGCCGCTCCACCATCGCTACCCCCTCCAACAAAGCAGCGTAAAAACGGGGGGATCCCTCTTCTGCCTCCGGCAAGAACCCGGCAAACTGGGGATCGACAATGGGAAAACGCTCTCCCGGCTGACAAAGGGGATAGCTGACCAGCCCGGTGGGCAGATAAGCCTGAGCTTGCTGATCCAGCATTTGCAGGTTGCCGTCGGGGAAGTAATGAGGCAAAACTCCGCCTCCACAAAAAGAGGCGGCCCCCGGCCACCAAACCATTCGTTCGTGACAGCGGTGCGGAGCACTGTCCGGGTGCAAATGGGAATAGATGCTTGGGGTTTGTATGGGATCCGGACTGTTGGCCTTAAAAATAAGGGTTGTGCCCAAGCTGGTGGAAACCTGCCCCAAGCGAATAGCCCCTGCCGCCAGTTGCCCGGCACAGCCATCGGTGATCCCTGCCGCGATCAGCACTTCCGGCCCCAACCCCCAGTCTGCTCGCACCGTTCCTAAAACCGTTCCCGGCGGTACCACCTCGGGGAAATGCTTGGGGTTTAGGCCCTGCCGCGCCAACCACTCCTGAGGCCAGGTGTAGGCCTCCAGGTCGAAACCGCTCTTGAGGGCATGGGTGTGATCGGTCACCTGCCTGCGCCCCCCCAGTTGGCTCAGCAAAAAGTCCGCCGGATGGGCCAAGTAGCTGTCTCGATACTGATCAGGATAGGCTTCCGCCCACCACAGCCAACGGCTGAGACCCCAACTGGCAGGGATCCCCAATTGCTTGGCCTGAGCCTGGCCCCGCGGGTCGGAATACAGCCACGCCTGTTCCAACGGCATGCCTCGACCATCCACCGGCAGAATGGTGCCGGAAGTGCTGCAAGCACTCAGAGCTGCAATGGAATACTGCTCCCCCAGTTGCGCGGTCAGTTGTCCCAAAAGGGCTTTCAGGGTTCGCAACCAGCGGCCCGGATTGGTCTCTGGGGGATCCCACTGGCGCTCGCTTTTGGCCACCACCTCCCCCTGCTCTGAGAGGGCCACCACCCGCATCCCAGAAGTGCCCAGATCGATCCCAAGAAACACAGGGGGCATAGGGGTACTCATCTCATCATCAGCTCATCATTAGGAAGGAAAATGCCTTGTCATGATGGAGTGCCCAAGGCCCAAGAATGCTCTCTGTATAGATGGGGTGGCCAAGTGGCTCAAACTGGCCTAAAGGATGGGAAAGGACTCCGGCCCGCTGTCGCGATCACAATTTCAAAACTCCTGGCTGCTCCGAGCCAACGCTTCTTGGATATCCAGATCCAGCCCTTTCACCGATTCCAGCACCGAGCGGGTGATCAGTTTACCCTCCTGCACCAAAATGGCGCCGGTTACAGGGTGCAAAAGCGGCTGTTCGGCCCGCCGACCGATCAACGCCTCGATATCCTGAAAAGCATTGATGTACATCCCGGCAGGCAATTCCACCACCACCCCTTCCCCCAGCACGCGCGCTTGGCAGGCCAGGCGGGAGTTGGGCTTGCAGGTGGTGATCGCCTCCAGGGTGCGCTGCTCCCGCTTGCTCACCGGAGACAAAGACTCCATCCCTTCCTTAACGTACACATGGCAGGTGGCACAGAGGCCGCGCCCGCCGCACTCTTTCAACACATTCAGCTCTTCCTGCAACAGTACCGAGAGCAAATTGCTGTTGGTGGCGATTTCAGACACTTGGGCAATGGGATCCAACCGCACACGCTTGACCATAGTCCGCACTTTTTGGGCTACTGGATGCTAAAAAAGCTAGCATCTTTCACCAATGCAGATTGCCGGAACAGGGCAGTTCTACCTAAGCATGCAGGAAAATCCCCCATGCGCCATTCAGGTCTCGGTGCATACGAATGCCCTCTGAGCCTTCTCGGCACTCCAACTATAGGTCTTGCTGGTGTAGGCTTCAGAAACTTGACCAAAAGGCGCGGCAAGCCCCGTCCTTCAGGGCAGGGAAGGATAGCGCCGACCGTAGCCGACGCCCACCGTAGCCGACGCCCTTTAAAAACGCAGTGCCGGCCATGTGAATATCGTTGTCATCACGCATAGGCCAAGAATACGATTGAGCGGTGCAACGACTTCAAGCCTTCAAGTACGAATTGCTGCCCAAC